>NZ_LMMI01000002.1:0-194669 GCF_001422775.1 Methylobacterium sp. Leaf87
CGCACGGCTATGCTGCCGGCGAGTGGTCGGGGTCCACATGGCACGTCCAGATGAGGCTTCAGCACCCTTCTGGAATCACCGCCATCCCGGCCACTCAACCCCGGCCGGACATTATCGGACGGGCTCTAAGGAACGGTCACCACCGTCCGTCCGCGTACGCCGCCCGAAAGGATCCGTTCGGCGAGGCGATCCACCTCGGCCAGGGGCACCGTCGTGGTCATCGCGGCCAAGGCCGTGCGGTCGAGGTCGCTGGCGAGGCGCGCCCACGCCGCGCGGCGTTTCGGCAGCGGCGTGGTCACGCTGTTGATGCCGAGGAGCGACACGCCGCGCAGGATGAACGGTGCCACGGAGGTCGGCAGGTCCATGCCCTGGGCGAGCCCGCAGGCGGCGACGGCGCCGTCCGCCTTGGTCCCTGCGAGCACGTTGGCGAGGGTCACGGAGCCGACGGCGTCGACGGCGACGGCCCAACGCTCCTTCGCCAGGGGTTTGCCCGGGGACGAGAGTTCGGCACGGTCGAGGATCTCCGTGGCGCCGAGGCCGCGGAGGTAATCCTCCTCGCCGGTCCGGCCCGTGGAGGCGATGACCTGCCAGCCGGCCCGGGCGAGCAGCGCCACGGCGACGGAGCCGACGCCGCCGGATGCGCCGGTGACCAAGGCGGGACCGTCGCCGGGCCGAGCGCCGTGATGTTCAAGGGCCATGAGACACAGCATCGCCGTGTAGCCCGCGGTGCCGATGGCCATGGCGTCGGCTGCATCGAGCCCTTCCGGCAGGGGCACGAGCCAGTCGCCCTTCACCCGCGCCCGCTCCGCATAGGCGCCGAGATGGGTCTCACCAACGCCCCAGCCCGTGAGGATCACCGCATCGCCGGGGGCGTAATTCGGGTGATCCGACGCCTCGACCACACCGGAGAAGTCGATGCCGGGGATCATCGGGAAGCGGCGCACCACCGGCGAGCGTCCGGTCATGGCCAGTCCGTCCTTGTAGTTCACGGTGGAATGGGTGACCCGGACGGTGACGTCGCCGTCCATGAGGTCGGCCGCGTCGAAATCGCGGAACGTCAGGGCTTGCCCCGTCTCGGTCTTCTCGACCACCCACGCCTTGAACCGGTCCATGCGCACCTCCCGCGTCAGCAGGGAGGTGTGGCATGGCCGGGCGGAATCAACCGCCCCGGCCGGTCGGCCGGGGCGTCAGGCGTCTCAGTACCCGTCGTAGATGCTGCCCGTGGAGAAACCGAGGCCGACGCCGATATCCGCCGAGCTGGCGCCGGCGATGCCGACGGCATCCGGGATCGAGCCGATGCGGGGTCCGTAGACGCCCGGATAGCCGCCGCCGTTGCCGTAATTGGCCGGGACCCATCCGGCGCGGGCCGGCTGCACGAGGACGCGGCGGCGGATGCTTGCGTACTCGGCCGGGATCGTCTCGGGGATCGATTGGGCCGGCTGGACCAGCACCCGGCGATGGCGCACAGAGTATTGCGGCGGCACGTCGACCCAGCAGCCGACGAGCGCGCCGTAGGGATCGCGACGGGTCTGCCAGACACGGCCGCCCGGGCTGACGACGACGCGCTCGGACACGGTCTCGTAGATCGGCGGGATCGTGCGGTAGACGGTCTCGGCCGGGCGCACGAGGACGCGCTCGGACACGGCGCCGTAGACCGGCGGGGTCGAGACGTGGCGGTAGCATTCGGCACCGCCACAGCCGCCCGCCTGGGCGGAGGCTGCGAACAGAACGGCGCCGGCGATGGCGGAGGCAAACGGGATCAATCGGGTGACCGGCGCGGTCATGCGGGCTTCCTCGGGCTGTGACGCGGATACTGGCGGGATGGCGCCGTTGTGGTGCGCGCATCTCGACGTATCAGAGGCAGCCAAGTTGCCGCTCGGGCAAGCCGAATTCAGACTCAGGGTAAAATTAACCTAAGCTTAGGACTACTTAGATCTTCGCCTACTTAGGTAGAATTCGATGGAACCGGATCACTTTTGCTCATTGGTTTGCGCTCGACCGGCCTTCAGGTCTGCCCGCGCTTGAGCTGGTAGAAGATGTGCCGCCCGATGACGTCCATCTTGCGCAGGCGCCGCGACCAGCCGGGTTTCACGTAATCGGCATGGTAATGCGTCGCCCCGCCGACCTCGCTGAGGTACGTCCGTCCCTCGATCACCGCGCTGGCGATTCGGGTGGCCGATTGCCACGACGGCCCGTCGGTGATGCGCAGGGACTTGCCCTCGCAGGCGAAGGAGAACTGGCAGCCCATGTAGCGGTGGCGGTTCTGGTAGACCACACCGCAGACGTTGCTGGGGTAGAGCCCGCTCTTGACCCGGTTCAGCACCACCTGTGCCACGGCGGCCTGGCCGTCCTCGGGCTCGCTGCGGGCTTCGAAGTAAACGGCTTCGGCGAGGCAGCGCTGTTCGCGATCGAGGGCGTCGGGACCGATGAGGTCGGCGTAGCGATGGCGGGCGCTGTCGCCGACCAGCCCCTCGGCGTCGCGGCGCGGCGAGAACCCCGGAATGGCGAGCCCGCCCGGAATGGCGAGGTTCGCGGCCGCAACCTCGATGGGAGTCGCATCGGCCGGGGCCGGGGTCGTCGACGACAGGGCAACGGCGCGGGGGATCGCGGGCGTCGCACCGTCGCTCGTCTCGATGGTCTCCTCCCCGTCGGC
This sequence comes from Methylobacterium sp. Leaf87, assembly GCF_001422775.1. NCBI lineage: Bacteria > Pseudomonadati > Pseudomonadota > Alphaproteobacteria > Hyphomicrobiales > Methylobacteriaceae > Methylobacterium > Methylobacterium sp. Leaf87. The sequence goes on from NZ_LMMI01000002.1 coordinate 2,654, forward strand.
CGGGGGCGGGACGAAGCCGAGATCCGGTTCGAGCTCCGGATTCCAGACGGCCGGTCCCGGCAGGAGGGCGCCGTTGGCCGAGCCGGAGAGGTTGGCATGCAGAACCGAAGCAGTGCCGCGGTCGAGCTCGGCAGGAAGCCCCGCCCGCATCCGCTCGGTGCTCACCCGTCCACCGATGAGGGGGACCCCGTGCGGCAAGGCCGAGGCGATCCGCACATCGTGCGCGAGTGATCGGGTCGTGCCGTCGGTGCCGGCGCTGGCCGTAAAGGAGACAAGGAAGCCCATGCCGGCGGCCCAAGGCGCCATGGCGGCGCTGAACCAGCGCAGGCTCGAATCGCGTCGTACCCGTTTCGTGCCCACGCCCAACCGATCCACGTTCCGCAACACCGTTCCGGTCGGCCGATCAGGTCACCCGAAGGGGTTCCCTATGCGGCAGCCGGTTCAGGCATATTTGCGTGGCATGGTTGCGGAGCGGTTAAGCCCGTTCCGCAACGGTTGGTTCAGAATGTGCCGGGGCGTCCGTGGGCGACGGCAAACGCCTTGACCAGGGCGGAGGGTGCGCTGTCGCCGCCCGTCCGCATCTCGGAGATCCGCTCCGCATCCGCACCGCTCTGGGTGGCGACGGCGAACACGAACAGCGCTAGGGTAGCGAGGCCGCCGAATGTCCAGAGGGAGGCCTGCTGGACCACCTTCGGGATCGGGGTGACGGCGGAATTTTCGTTGAGGTAGAGCGGGGTGGGCGTCGTATCGATCATGGCCGGCGTTCCCACGCGATGGCAGCCGCCCCAATGAGCTGGAATGCTCGCGCAATGGATCGGCACTAGCACTGAACGTGCCGGCACGAAATCGGTTCGCCGCGTTTTCGACAATTTGTTGAACGGATTTCGCCGCGACTCTCCCGGGCGGCGCGAAGCCACCCGGAAGAGTTCGGATCGAGCCTCCGGATCAGGCCTTGTTGACGGCGTCCTTGGCGGCGTCGCGGGCGGCCAGAGCCGCCTGTGCCGCAGCGAGGCGGGCGATCGGCACGCGGTAGGGCGAGCACGACACGTAGTCGAGGCCGACCTCCTGGCAGAAGCCGATGGAGGCCGGGTCGCCGCCGTGCTCGCCGCAGATGCCGAGCTTGATGTCCGGACGCACGGCCCGGCCGCGCTCAACGCCGATGCGCACGAGTTCGCCGACCCCCTCCTGATCGATGGAGATGAACGGGTCGGCCGCGAGAATCCCCTTCTGGGTGTAGGCCCCGAGGAAGGTCGCGGCGTCGTCGCGGGAAATGCCGAGCGCCGTCTGGGTCAGGTCGTTCGTGCCGAAGGAGAAGAACTCCGCCGTCTCGGCGATGTCGCCCGCCCGCAGGGCGGCGCGGGGCAGCTCGATCATGGTGCCGACCTGATAGTCGACCGCGCTGCCGGTCTCCTCGGAGACGGCCTTCGCCATGGCGTCGATGCGCGCCTTGACGATGTCGAACTCCATCTTGGTGAAGACCAGCGGGACCATCACCTCCGAGGTCACCGGGGCGCCGGTCTCCTTGGCGGCCTGGACGGCGGCCTCGAAGATGGCGCGGGCCTGCATCTCGGCGATCTCCGGGAACGCGATGGCGAGGCGGCACCCACGGAAGCCCAGCATCGGGTTGAACTCGTGCAGTTCCGTCATCCGACGGCGCAGCTTGTCCTCCGACACGCCCATGCTGCTGGCGACGTCCCGCACCTCCACGTCGGTATGCGGCAGGAACTCGTGCAGCGGCGGATCGAGCAGGCGGATCGTGACGGGCAGACCCGACATGATCGTGAACAGCTCGACGAAGTCCTGGCGCTGGTAGGGCAGGATCTTGGCCAGCGCCGAGCGGCGTCCTTCGGCGTCGTCGGCGAGGATCATCTCACGCACGGCGACGATGCGGTCGCCCTCGAAGAACATGTGCTCGGTGCGGCACAGGCCGATGCCCTCGGCGCCGAAGTTGCGGGCGGCGCGGGCGTCGGTCGGCGTGTCGGCGTTGGTTCGGACCTTCATGGTGCGGACCTTGTCGGCCCAACCCATCAGGGTCGCGAACTCGCCCGACAGGGACGGCTCCAGCATCGCCACCTCGCCCAGCAGCACCTGACCGGTGGACCCGTCGATGGTGATCTTGTCACCGGCCTTCAGAACCGTGCCGGCCACCGACAGGGTGCCGGCCTTGTAATCGACCCGGACGGTGCCGCAGCCCGAAACGCAGGGCTTGCCCATGCCGCGCGCCACCACGGCTGCGTGCGAGGTCATGCCGCCGCGCGTGGTGAGGATGCCCTCGGAGGCGTGCATGCCGTGGATGTCCTCGGGCGAGGTCTCCACGCGCACCAGGATACACTTGCGCTCGGCCTTGCGGGCGGCCTCGGCATCCTCGGAATTGAACACGATCTCGCCCGTGGCGGCGCCCGGCGAAGCGGGCAGGCCCGACGCGATCACCTTGCGCTCAGCCTTCGGGTCGATGGTCGGGTGCAGGAGCTGGTCGAGGGCCGCCGGTTCGATCCGGCCGATGGCCTCCTCCTGGGTGATCAGACCCTCCGCCGCGAGATCGACGGCGATGCGCAAAGCGGCCTTGGCCGTGCGCTTGCCGTTGCGGGTCTGAAGCATCCAGAGCTTGCCGCTCTCGATGGTGAACTCCATGTCCTGCATGTCGCGGTAGTGGTTCTCGAGGAGACCGTAGATCCGGACCAACTCGGCGTAGGATTCGGGCATCGCCCGCTCCATCGACGGCTTTTCGGACTTGGCCTCAAGCCGAGCCTTCTCGGTGATGTCCTGTGGGGTGCGGATGCCCGCCACCACGTCCTCGCCCTGGGCGTTGATCAGGAACTCGCCGTAGAGGGCGCGCTCGCCGGTGGACGGGTTGCGGGTGAACGCGACGCCCGTGGCCGAGGTGTCGCCCATGTTGCCGAACACCATGGCCTGGACGTTGACGGCCGTGCCCCAGCTCTCGGGGATGTTGTTCAACTCGCGATATTTCTTGGCGCGCGGGATCATCCACGAATCGAACACGGCACCGATGGCACCCCAGAGCTGGTCCTCCGCGCCCTGCGGGAAGTCGGAACCGTGCTCGGCCTTCACGATGGCCTTGTAGCGCCCGACGAGATGCTTCCAGTCGTCTGCCCCGAGTTCGGTGTCGAGGCTGACGCCCTTCTCCTCCTTGTAATGCTCCAAAGCCTCCTCGAAGGCGTGGTGCTCCACGCCCAGAACCACGTTGGAATACATGGTGATGAAGCGCCGGTAGGAATCGTAGGCGAAGCGCGGGTCACCGGCGCCCGTCGCCAGGGCCTCGACGGTGACGTCGTTGAGGCCGAGGTTGAGCACCGTGTCCATCATGCCGGGCATCGAGGCGCGGGCGCCCGAGCGGACCGAGACGAGGAGCGGGTTCTTCGGATCGCCGAAACCGCGACCGGTGAGCTTGCCGACGGCCTCCAGGGCTGCGGCCACCTCGGCCTTCAGCTCGGCCGGGTAGGTCTGCGCGTTGTCGTAGTAAGCGGTGCAGACTTCCGTCGTGATGGTGAAGCCCGGGGGCACCGGAAGGCCGAGATTGGACATCTCGGCGAGGTTCGCGCCCTTGCCGCCGAGCAGGTTGCGCATGGACGACTGGCCTTCGGCCCTGCCGTCACCGAAGGAATAGACCCACTTGCCCATCGTCACCCGTCCGGTTGCTGGAATGAAACGCGAATTGCGCGCCTATCGTACCCGGCGGGTTGGACCATCTCATGCTGCAACGCAAGATGAACGCCGCGCGGACTGGGGGCCCGCGTGACGGTTCTGTACCTCTGTCACCGACCGCCGTCGCGCCGGCTCACGATAGCGCGCGAAACACCCCGAGGCCAATCAGCCCGACGAGGATGAGGTAGGCCGCGACGATGAAATTCAGCAGCCGGGGGATCAGCAGGATCAGCACCCCGGCGCCGAGGGCGACGAGGGGCTGCAGGTGGGCGATGGTGATGGTCATGGCCGAACGGTCCTCGTCTTACACCCGATACTTGCCGTTGCGCTTCACCAGCACCTGGGTGCCGACGGGGACGCGCTCGTAGAGGTCGACGATGTCCTCGTTCAGCATCCGCACGCAGCCGGACGACAGTTGCTCGCCGATGCTCCAGGGCTCGTTGGTGCCGTGGATGCGAAACAGCGTGTCGCGGTTGCCCTGGTAGAGGTAGAGCGCGCGGGCGCCGAGCGGGTTGTCGAGGCCGCCCTTGCGGGTGCGCGGCAGATCGGGATTGAGCGAGACCATGGTGGTGGTCGGGCTCCAATCCGGCCACACGCCCTTGCGGGCGATGCGGGCCTCGCCCTTCCACGAGAAGCCGGCCTTGCCGACGCCGACGCCGTACTGAACGGCGGTGCCGTCCTCCTGCACCAGGGCGATCTGCCGATTGTCGATGTCGACCACGATGGTGCCGGGCTTCTCCGGCCCGGTGTAGCGCACGATCTGGCGCCGGTACTTCGGATCGAGGCGCGACTTGTCGACGATGGGCACGTCGAACGGCTTGTCCGGCATGGTGCCGGTGTACCAGGCGGCATCGTCGTCGGCCGCGACGTTGACGGGGCCGCGCGCGTTGCAGGCCGCCAGGGGGGCGATGAGGAGCAGGCCGAAGATGAGGCGGCGGGTGGACATGGCTGGCTCCGCGGGGTGTGGGTTGAGGAGGGCGGGTTGCAGGATTCTTCCCCCTGACTAGCCGTCCCGGACCGCCGAGGGTGTATCTTTCCCGCCGCAGGTGTGGGGAAGCGTCGCCCCCGCACCGCCATATTCAGGCGAGGCTGCGAGGCAACCGCGGCTCGATCAGGCGATCCGCGGTGTTGCGTCGGCGTCGCGCTTGATCGCATCATGAACGCCGCACGAGGATCCGCCCATGGCCGACACCCAGACCCTGCCCGTCTCCGACGCAGGCGACGTCCTCGACAACCTCGCCCCGGCGATCCATCTCGATCATTGCGTGATCCACGTCTCCGATTGGGCACGTTCGACGGCCTTCTACCGCGACGTGCTCGGGGCCGAGATCGTGGAGCGCCCCGTCGGGGCCGCCTTTCGCTTCGGTGGCGTGCAGCTCAATGTCCATGGTCCGGGCATCGAGGCGACGCCGCTTGCCGAGAAGCCGGTGATGCCCGGCAACAGCGACCTGTGCTTTCGCTGGTCCGGACCCATTGAGGGGGCCATGGCGCATCTCGCGACGCACGGCGTGCCGGTCGAGCGCGGGCCCGTGGAACGCGACGGTGCGGCCGGTCGGGGCCTCAGCGTCTATTTCCGGGATCCGGACGGATCGCTGATGGAGTTCATCACCTACCCGGAGTGAACGTCAGCTCCGGCTCTGCGCCAATTGCTGGTTGGTCTGCTCGAGGCGCAGGGCGAGTTCACGCATGACCGCGATGCCGATCTGCGGGAACTGGGCGAGGAGTTCGAGGAAGACAGTGCGGTCGATGCGCAGGGCCGTCAGGGGTGTCAGAGCCGCGACCGTGGCCGAGCGGGGCTGGTCGGCCAGGATTCCCATCTCGCCGAGGAGGGCGTTTGCGCCGAGGAGCGCCAGCCGAAACGGTCCCTGCGGCCCTTCGATGGAAACCTCGGCTTCGCCTTCGAGAATCAGATAGGCCGCATCGGCGGTATCGCCGCGCGCGAAAAGCTCTTGGGTGGCCTCGAAATGAACCCGCTCGCTGGTGAAGGCGAGGAGCTTCAGGCGCGACGGTTCGACGCCTCGAAACAGCGGCACCTGCCGTAACGACGAGACCTCGGTGTCGAGGGTCATTGGTGCACCCCAGCGTCGCGCGGCGGCATCGAACGGTTTTCCATGCCGCATCCATGCGGGTCGCACACGGATTGTCCAGTCCCGGCAAAGCCACGGGGCGGGAGAGCCGCCGCGCCTGAGGCCGTCGAAGTGCCCTGTACGCGAGCGTTTCCTATACCCATGCTTATAGCCACGCTTGCCCCGCTCTACGCTGATCAGCCCGGGTTTCCCTAAGGAACCATCGATATTGGTGAAGGTTGTCTTGGCAGTGAGAGCAAATCTGAGGAGGCGCTGATGGCATCGAACTCCACCTCGAAGCGGGGCTTTGCCTCGATGGATCTGGAGCGGCAGCGGGAGATCGCGAGCAAGGGCGGGCGCAGTGTGCCGGCCGAGAAGCGCTCGTTCTCCCAGGATCGCGAACTGGCGTCGTCCGCCGGTCGCAAGGGTGGTCAGTCCACCGGCACCGGTCGCCCAGGCGAGGACTGATACCGGTCATTGGAGCCCCTTCGGGGGTTCCAAGCTCAATCGAAACAAAAAGGCCTCGTCCGAAATGGACGAGGCCTTTTTCATGCTCCTTCAGCGTCTTCTCATCCAAGAATCGGTTCTTGGCGCTGTCGACCTATGCGCGACCATGACGAAGGTTGTGCTGGAGCGACTCCCGGTCGACGAAAATCAGGAAATGCAACGACCCGGGAGCATGCGGCGCGCCTCCGGTCCGGCCAGTGAGCTGATGGCGCCTTCGCAGCCTTCGCGCATCGAGCGGCGAACCTTCGGCTGATCCTTCTCACTCGCGGTCCGGCCGCTCTGTCCGAGTACACCGGGCTTCGGGGGGGATGACGGGCGGCTCACGGACGCGAAGCGCACCGGACTGATCGCCGTCGATGCCACGCGCTGCCCGGGAAGATCCGGTCCCGACAAGGTGACCTGAATGACGGTCGATGGTGCTGCCCGGAGTGCCCTCTGGTCGGCAGCCTGCTGGACGGTCGGCTGGATCAGCAATGTCAGGAGCGCTGCCGGTGCACTGACACTGAGGAGGAGGCCTGACCGAAACATCGTCGTAATCTCCGATGAGGAGCTTGACAGGATATCGAGCAAACGCGTCTCGCAGTCTCGGGTTCCTCGACTGTTTCGAATTGAGCAATCTCCAGTACAGCTCGAAGTACGGATCGTTACGATTTGACGGAAATCCTGCTTCCGCCGAGCTGCAGGTGTGGCGCAAAAACCGCTGTGCGCAAAAAATTCGAGCCGCCCATGCCGGGAGACGGAACGACAGCGAGGTCGGATCGTTGTCTTGTCACCCCGGCCGCCTGGTCCTCCCCCCGCATCCCCTTGTGCATAGGCCGGAACCTTTTCGACGGGCTGGAGAGCGATCTCCGGCCCGTTTTTTTGGTCCTTCAGCCGCCACGGGCCCGGTCCGAACAGGTCAGCAAAAAGGCCCCGGCATGTGACGGGGCCTTTCGTCGGTTGTTGCCGAGGATCGTGGGGTCGAGGGGCGTTCAGGCCGACTTGACCTCGCGGCGGCGTGCGCTCTGCTGGAAGAACAGCGCCTGGCTGATCACCGCGGAGACGTTCGCGGGCTGGAACGGCTTGGCGATGAGGAAGGCCGGCTCCGGACGCTCGCCGGTGAGGAAGCGCTCGGGGTAGGCGGTGATGAAGATCACCGGCACCTCGAAGGTCTTCAGGAGGTCGTTGACCGCATCGAGGCCCGAGCTTCCGTCGGCGAGCTGAATGTCCGCCAGGATGAGGCCGGGGCGGGTCCCCTCGGAGGCGATCTTGATCGCCTCCGTGCGGGTGCGGGCCACGCCGATGACGTTGTGGCCGAGCCCTTCCACCAGGGCTTCGAGGTCCATGGCGATGAGCGGCTCGTCCTCGATGATGAGGATCTCGGTCGCCATGTCGGCCGCGAGCTCACGGCCGGCCTCGTCGACGAGGTCGCGAACCTGGCTGACGTCGACGTCGAGGATGATTGCAGCGTCTTCCTCCGAGAACCCTTCGAGGCACGAGAGAAGGAAGGCCTGGCGCGGCAGGGGCGTGATCTGGCCGAGCCGGACTTCGGCCGGCAGGTCGTGCTGCACCTGCTCGCTCTGGCCGTTCACCGACAGGGAATTCCAGATGCGCGTGAACACGCGAAAGAGATCGGCCTTGACGTTGGCACTGCGGCCGAGCGTCTCGGGCTCGTTCACGAGGGTCTCGAGGGTGGCGGCGACGTAAGCGTCTCCGGCGACCTGACTACCCGTGAGCGCCCGAGCGTAGCGGCGCAGATACGGCAGGTGCTGCACCACGAGTTGGGCTGTCGACATACTATCCCCTTGGCTTTGCCGTTCTTGGCCGCGTGCCTTGGCCGCTTCCGCCACAACGCGGATTGGAGAGCTCCGTTCCGCCTGACGGGAACCGACTGATCGCATCGGCGTTGCAGCTGCAGCCATGACCTATGTCAAGCCGCAAAACAATCGCGGCGATGCCGGTGTCCGGCATCAAGGGGAATCGACGCATGAACACACACGACAAGGGCGATCCCGCCCTAGGGGATCGTACCGTGCGTGCCGACGAGGACACCCGTGGCCGTGGCCTCAGCGACCACACCCAGAAGCGCATCGGTCTGCACCTTCGGGCCATGTACGATACGGTCGTGCAGCAACCGGTACCCGACCGCTTCCGCGATCTCATTGCCCAGCTCGAAGCGTCCCCGCCGGACGAAGCGACGTCCTGAGGCGCCGATCCGGCGCCCGTACCATCCGAATCGATGAGAGCCGCACGGCAATGCGCCGGCGGCCCTCATCGATCGCTTCGGGCGGGCCGATGCCCACCCGGCCGGTGCCGTGCGGACCGGCGCCCGTCAGAGGGTCGGGGAACGTCCGCGCATCAGGCCGATGACGGCGGAGATGGCGAACAGAACGATGGCGACGAAGAACACGAGCTTTGCGGCTTCCATGGCGGTGCCGGCAATACCGCCGAAACCGAGCAGAGCTGCCACGAGGGCGACGACGAGGAATGTTACGGCCCAACCGAGCATCTGACTCTATCCTTCGAAAGATTTGGCGCAGCGTCAGGCTGCGACCTCATTGCAGCAATAACGCCAAGTTTTCGCCCCGGTTCCGGCGCTGTCCGGTCGGATTCACAGCGACCGCGAAGGATTTTCGCGCACGGCTCGTTTCAAACCTCAACGGCCGTGCGCCGCCTTGCCGGACCGGTGCTCGGCGTGCCAGATTTACCGTCAAGCTCACGGCCCAGGGGGCAGCTGAGGGCGCAGCGGCGTGATGGTGCGACGGATCGACCTCCGGTCCTGCGCAGGCACGACATCGCTCCTTACCTGTCTCTCAACCGTCATCGGAACCGGCCCGTCGCCGGTCGCGTTCGGTACTCGTCGCTGATCAAGGAGCCCGTCATGAGTACATCGTTCGTCGGATCGATCGTGCGGCGCCTCGTGAAGGCAGCGGGTTCGGTTGGCGAAGCCGTGTCCCGTGGACTCGGCGCCCTGGTGGAAGGGTCGGCCCCCGCGCCGCAGCTCGTACCCGTGCGCGTTCGCCCCACGCGTCGGCGGTCGTGATCGCCTCGATCCGGGACGCGTCCGGTCAGTAGACCAGGGTCGAACGCATCCCGAAGACGAAACCACCCTTGATCCGTGTGTTGGGGCGCTCGGGGTCCGCGAGTCCGCCCCCGGGGTTGAAGATGTACTGAAGATCCGGCTGCACGGTCCAGCCGGGTCTGATCTGGGCCTGATACGACAGTTCGAAGGTCGCTTCCGCCGTGCGGACCGGCTCCCCACTCGCCTGCAGGTCGACTCGGTCGCGGTCGAAGCCGCGCGCGGCCTCACTGATCCGGGCGTAGATCACGCTGGCGCCGAACAGATCGTCCGGCCGCCCCGGGATCAAGCCGGCGACGACGACACCGCCATCCGCCCACAGGTCGATCGGGTTGCGGTCCGAGGGGCTCGCCGAGACGCGGGCGTAGACCGACACACCGCTCGATGGACCGCCCCCGTCCGGGCGGTAGAGTTGCTGATCGGCGACGGCGTAGATCCCGCTGGTCCCGCGCAAGCGCCGCGCCGTCCCGAGGCTGGATCGATCCGCGAGGCGTAGGCCGTCCGCGCCGAAGCGCAGATCGTCGAACCGGCCGAAATGCCGGTATCCCCCGAGTTTCAGGGTTCCCGCGAACGCAGGTGTCTCCGTCTCCTGGTTCCGCCGCATCTGGATCTCGGCCATCACCAGGGGCGGGTCGCCGACGCGAAAGTTCGTTCCGTACCGGTTGACCACGCGCTGGTCGCCGGGATCGCCGTTGAACACCGCCACCAGAGCCGAGAGGTCCGCGCCGGCTTCGTAGCGCAGGCGGATGCCGGGGGTGGCCAGGGGATAGGCCGGTCCGCCGCTCGGAAGGTTGGCGCCGGTGATCGTCGGCCAGTCGTTGCTGAGAAACGGCTTGCCCGTCTCGGAGGCGAAGAACTCCCCGTCGGCGGCGAGCTGCCCGATTCGCAAGCCGAGCCCCGAGTCCCACCGCCGTTCGAGCCAGAGTTCCGACAGGCGGGTGGTGGGATACGCTTCGATGTTGCTGACCGTGATGAGCCGTTGAAAACTTCGGTCGCGCAGGCCGCCGGTGTCGTGAATCCGGAAGGCGTTGGCAAAAGCGCTCACGCCGTCGAGGCCCGCGAGGCGCTCGAGGTCGAGGCTGAGGATGGCCTCGACCTTGCCCGCGTAGATCGGGCCGGTGCGCACGCCGCCATGGGGATTCCCCAGCACTTCGTCGGTCGACAGCAGGGTCAGATTCACGCCGCGTGCGGCCCAGGCGGCGCGAAGGCCGCCGGGATCGCCCCACGGGCCGAGCGACGACCTGATCGAGACCGGGAAATCACCCTGCGGCTCGGCGGCGGCCGATTGCGGCGGCCGTTCGGGGATCTCGCCGAGAGCCTGCGCCAGGGCGAGCGGCGGGGTTGCGGAGATCATCAGGGAGACGAATGTCGCCCGCCAGGCGCGGGGTGGACCGGACATGATGAAGCCTCCGCTGGAAGAGTAAGCCACGGCTATGTTTTCGAGGTGTGTTTATCCGGCGGCGCCCTTGTGTGCCCCGGGTCCGTTTCCGTCGTGCGCTGGTTCGGAAAAGGCGGCCCGCGACCCTCTCGGGCTGCGTGCCGCCGGATCAGGCGCCCATGACGGTGTCGATCAGGAGCTTGACGTTGAGGACGACGATCAGCCCGGCAATGGCCCAGGACAGGACCTTCAGCCACCCGGGAATCACCAGGGCGCCCATCTTGCTCCGATCGGAGACGAAGCGGACCAGGGGGATCACGGCGAACGGCAACTGCATCGACAGTACCACTTGGCTCAGGACGAGGAGGCGGGCGGTGCCCTGTTCGCCGTAGAGCGCCGTGACGACGATCACCGGCACGATGGCGATGCCCCGGGTGATGAGCCGGCGCGCCCAGTCGGGGATGCGCAACCGCAGGAAGCCTTCCATGACGATCTGGCCGGCGAGCGTCGCGGTCACGGTGGAATTCAGCCCCGAGGCGAGGAGCGCCACGGCGAACAGGGTCGAGGCGATGCCGGCCCCGAGGAGCGGCGACAGCAGTTCGTAGGCCTGTTCGATCTCCTGCACGTCGGTCCGCCCGTTGGCGTGGAAGACCGAGGCCGCCAGGATGAGGATCGCCGCATTGACGAACAGCGCCAGCATCAGCGCGATGGTGGAATCCGTGAAGGCGAAGCGGAAGGCCGCGCACTTGCCCTCGTCGGTGCGCGGGTAGGCGCGGGTCTGTACGATGGAGGAGTGCAGGTAGAGGTTATGCGGCATCACCGTGGCGCCGATGATGCCGATGGCGATGTAGAGGGCCGCCGGGTTCGTCACGATCTCGGGCGTCGGCAGGAAGCCGCCGAGCACCGCCTGCAGGGGTGGGCTCGCCAGGGCGATCTGAAAGCCGAAGCAGACGAAGATCACGCCGAGCAGCGCGATGACGAACGCTTCGAGGGCGCGAAAACCGCGCCGCATCAGCAGCAGGATCAGGAACACGTCCAGCGCCGTGATGGTCGCCCCCAGCACGAGTGGGATGCCGAACAGGAGCTTGAGGGCGATGGCGGTGCCGATCACCTCGGCGAGGTCGCAGGCGATGATCGCCGCCTCGCAGGCGAGCCACAGGACGAGGCCGACGGGACGCGAATAGTGGTCGCGGCAGGCCTGGGCGAGGTCGCGGCCCGTGGCGATGCCGAGCCGCGCGGCCAGCGCCTGCAGCACGATGGCCATGAGGTTCGAGAGCAGGATGACGGAGAGCAGGGTGTAGCCGAACTGGGCCCCCCCGGCGATGTCGGTGGCCCAGTTGCCCGGGTCCATGTAGCCGACCGAGATCATGTACCCCGGCCCGATGAAGGCCAGGAGCCGGCGCAGCCACGTCCCGGTTGCGAGCACCGGAACGCTGCCGTTCATGGCGCCGAGGCTCGGCTGCTCCTGCGTGTCGCGGTGGAAGCGCCACGCCCCGTCCTGATAACCCATCGCTCCGTACGGTCCCTCGGTGACGGCGCGGCTCCGCGCCCAGCTTGCCTCCTCGCGATATAGCATTGGCTATAATGAAAATAAAAGGCTTCATTTTCGTGGCGTTGTCGCGCTCCCGGCGATCGCGTAGGGGCGGGGCATGTCCATGGACCTCCCCGGAGACCGCATGAGCGAAACGCGCGACGATCCGGTCTTCGACTCGGGCGCTCCTACGAGTGGCGAGACGCAGCGGCTGTCGGCCCTGATCCGGCGCCGCGTCTGCTCCAACGCGAGCCCGTTCACGGCGAGCGGCACCTGCACCTACATCGTCGGCAGCGGTGCCGTCGCGGTCATCGACCCCGGCCCGGAGGATGCGGCTCACATCGACGCGCTCCTGGCCTCGATCCCCGGCGAGCGGGTCGAGGCCATCGTGGTCACCCACACCCATCGCGACCATTCGCCGGGGGCGCGCCTGCTCCAGGCCCGCACGGGGGCGCCCATCGTCGGCTGCGGACCGCACCGGGCGGCGCGCGATCTGGCCGAGGGCGAGTTCCCGCACCTCGACGCGAGTGCGGACCGCGACCATGTCCCGGATCGCCTCATGCGCGAGGGCGATACCCTGACGGGGGATGGCTGGACCCTGGAGGCGGTGGAGACCCCGGGCCACACCATGAACCACCTCGCCTTCGCGCTGCCGCAAGAATCCGCCCTGTTCTCGGGCGATCACGTCATGGCGTGGTCGACGAGCATCGTGGCGCCGCCGGACGGCTCCATGCGGGCCTACATGGCCTCCCTCGACAAGCTCCGCGAGCGGACTGAGACCGTGTACTGGCCGGGGCATGGCGGTCCGGTTCGGGACCCGCGCCGGTTCGTCCGCGGGCTCAGCGCCCATCGCCGGCAGCGCGAGACGACGATCCGTGCGCGGATCGAGGCCGGCGACCGCGATATCCGCGCCATCGTCGGGGCGATCTACCAGGGGCTGAATCCAGCCCTCCGGGGCGCCGCCGCCCTCTCGGTCTTCGCCCATCTGGAGGATCTGGTGGAGCGCGGCCTCGTCGTCACCGAGGGGCCACCGCGCCTGGAGGGGCGCTACGCCCCCGCCTGACGCCTATTTGACGGCGATGGCGAGGTTGGCGACCTCGTCGAGATAGGCGCGGATGCGGTCGGCGTTGCCGCCGAAATCGTGGCTTCCGAGGCGGGACGCGGAGCGCACGTCGATCCGGGCACCGTCGGCCCGGGGATGGACCCGTACGGTGACGTCGTCGGCGAGGTTGAGCAGGAGGCCACGCGACACTGCCTCGATCCGGCCGTTGCCGATCCGGCCGCCGGGGCGGATCGCCTCGACGATCTGCCAGCGCCGGTTCACCGCCGCCTTGCGGGCGAGCTCGAACGCGACGTCGGCATCGAGGTCGAGGGTCAAGGGCGCGACCTGCGGATAGGCCGCGCGCTGGCTGGCCCGCGCCGCCGGTCCGGGGTCCGGCGGATAGCGCCCGTCCCGAGCCGCGAAGGCGGTGCGCGAGCGCGAGAATGCGGGTGGGTTGTCGATATCGGTGGAGATATCCGTGAGTGCGGGCAGGCGCAGGGCCCGCAGGCCCACGAAGGCCGGATAGGCGAGGATCAGGCAGGCCACGAACAGCCCGGCCAGCGCCGCGCCGAGGCCGCGCGCGCCCTCGCGCCAGACCCGTACGAAGGCGAACGTCGCGAGCCCCACGGCGGTGACGGCGAGGACCAGGCCGGCGCTGAGGGTCGCCAGGGCCGGACCGGCCTCCGCACGCGGATCGCGCACGAGCACGAGGGCGAACAGGCTGACGAACAGGGCGAGGCCGGCGACCGTGCGGGCGAGCGGGCCGGCGCGGGTGACGGGCTCCTCGAAGGGCAGACGACGCATGGGTTTGACGACGATCCCTGTCGGGCACGCTGCCCCTCGCGCGGCCGCGGGAGACTCCGAGGCGGCCCGCCGAGCTTTACCGGGCGTCGGCACCGCGCGCCACCCGCCCGTGCTTCCGCTGCCCACCGGTTCTGCTATAGCGAGGCGACCATGAGCGCGACCGCCCCAGACCGATCCGCGGCGTTGCCGGAGGCCGAGACCCCGGATCCGCTTCGGGTCTGGTTCCGGTTCATCCGCCTCAACCGCCGCGTCACCGCCGCCATGGGCGCGGAACTGCGTGGGCTGGGCCTCTCGATCCCGCAATTCGATGTGCTGTCCACCCTGACCGAGCGCGAGGGCGCCACCCAGCAGGATCTCGCGGCGCGGCTCTATGTCACGAAGGGGAATGTCTCCGGCCTGGTCGATCGCCTGGTGGAGGCCGGATGGGTCGAGCGCCGCGCGATCCCCGGGGACCGGCGCTCGCACGCCCTCCACCTCACGCGTGCCGGCGCGGATCTCGCCGCCCGCGGCATCGCGGCTCAGAAGGCCTACGTCGCCCGGACCCTCGGCCGTCTCGCTCCGGAGGACATCGCCGGGTTCGAGCGGCTGGTGCTGCGCTGGCGCGATGTCGCCCGCGAGGATGCGGCCGCTCCTCGGGGCTAGCCTTGAGTCTTCGCGCCTTCGATCTCGGCCAGCAGGGCGGGCAGGTCGTGGATGGAGCCGATGACGTGATCGGCCAGGGCCGCCATGGTCTCGCGGGCGCCCTCCCCCGCCGGTCCGCTGAGCACCGCGATGGCGACAGCCCCCGCGGCCCGTGCCGCCTGGGTATCGGCGGGCGTATCGCCCACCAGCGCGACGCGGGACGGGTCGACTCCGAGATGAGCGGCGAAGGCCAGAACCATGCCGGGCTCGGGCTTGGCCCCATGCCCGGAATCGTAACCGGCGAGGAATCCGAGATGCGGCATCAGACCCAGCACCGCGGACTGGGCCCGGGCGGACGCTTCCGCGTCGTTGGTGGCGATGCCGAGCGCGTAGCCTCCCCCGGCCAGATGCGCGAGAAGGTCCGCCGGTGCGCCGATGGGATGGAGCGAGCGCAGGGCGGCCTCGCGGAACAGCCGGTCCATCTCGGCGTACAGCTCCGGTCCGGCGGGACGGCCGAGCACCCGCGCCCAGAGCGGCCCGTAGATCGATGATGCACCGGCGAGGAGCGGCGACGTCGGCAGGAAGCGCCGCTCGGCCTCGACGTAGTGGCTCACGCGCATCAGATCTTCGAAGCGGCCGCGGTCCCCGCCCGTGAGGGTCGCCATCACCGCGTGGGCGGCGGGGCCCCAGGTGCGGTCGAAATCGACGAGCGTCCCGTCCTTGTCGAACAGGATGCCGCACAATCCCCCGCGCTCACGCCGCATGGGAAACTTTCTCGACCTCGATGACGATGCCGGTGGGCGTCACGCGCTCGCGGGCCACCATACGGTCGCCGGGCTCGAATACGCCGAGGTTCACGTCGCGGTCGGGCAGCACCACGGTGGTGACCTTGTTGAGATGGACCAGCACGTGGCGCTTCTGCGGCAGGGACGACGCGGCCCAGCGCTTGAGCTGGGTATAGTACGGCTCGCGCCGCCAGGCGTTGGGCTGGCCGGGATCGACCTGCACGTTCATGTGGCGCGACACGGGATCGAGGCTGAGCACCATCTTGGCGCGGTCCGGCTTCCATTCGGGGCCGAGCCAGGCCTCCGTCATCCAGAGGCAGTGGAAGGCCCGGCAATGGTCCGGCCGGCTGGCGTGGATGGCGCAGCCGCGGCCTTGGGCAGTGTGCCGGCACCATTGCCCGGCGGTGCTCTCGACGGCCGGCACATCGTAGACCTTGCAGCACAGGGTGCAGGGGCCGCAGGCCCGCCCGGGGGCGGGTGTGGCGATGACGCTCGCGGGGTCGAGGGTGGTGGGCGAGAGCATGACAGCGTGCGTCCGGTGCGACGGTGAGCGGGTTTATGCCCGGGCATCGGGCCGTTAGTGTGGCCGCTCCGATCAGGGCCCCGTGCGGCCCGCTTCATGGAACGGACACCCGATGCTCTCGAACCTGGCGGCCCGCGACGTCGAGACCCTCATCCACCCCTACACCAACCTCGCGACCTTCCGCGAGACCGGGGGGTTGGTCCTGGAGCGCGGCCATGGCGTCTGGGTCTACGACAGCGACGGTCGTCCGTATCTCGAAGGCATGGCCGGCCTGTGGTGCACGGCACTCGGCTATTCCAACGAGGAGCTGGTGGAGGCGGCGAAAGAGCAGATGTCGCGTCTGCCGTTCACGCACCTGTTCTCGGGCCGCAGCCACGACCCGGCCATCGAGCTCGCCGAGACCCTGAAGGAGCTGATGCCGGTCCCGACCTCGAAGATCTTCTTCACTTCGTCGGGCTCCGAGGCCAACGACACCCAGGTCAAGCTGACCTGGTACCTCAACAACGCGCTCGGCCGGCCGAAGAAGAAGAAGATCATCTCCCACGTGAAGGGCTACCACGGCGTCACGGTGGCCACCGCCTCGATGACCGGGCTGCCCGCCAACCATGCCGATTGGGACCTGCCCCTGCCGGGCTTCCTCCACACGGGCTGCCCGCACCATTACCGGTACGGCGAAGCGGGCGAGACCGAGGAGGCGTTCGCCACGCGTCTCGCCGCCGAACTCGAGGCCCTCATCCAGCGTGAAGGCCCCGACACGGTGGCGGCGTTCGTGGCCGAGCCGGTGCTGGGGGCCGGTGGCGCCATCGTGCCGCCGGCGGGCTACTACGCCAAGATCCAGGCGGTGCTCGACCGCCACGACGTGCGCTTCATCGCCGACGAGGTGATCTGCGGCTTCGGGCGGCTCGGCACCTGGTTCGGGTCCGAGGCCATGGGCATGCGGCCCGACAGCCTGTCCTTCGCCAAGGCGGTGACCTCCGGCTACATGCCGCTCGGCGGCATCTCCATCGACGAGCCGCTCTATCGGCACATGGTCTCGCAGAGCGCCAAGCTCGGCACCTTCGGTCACGGCACCACCTATTCCGGGCACCCCGTCGCCTGTGCGGTGGCCCTCAAGACCATCGCGATCTACCGCCGCGACGGGATCATCGAGGGCGTCGCCCGCAAGGCGCCGCATTTCCAGGCCCGCCTGTCGGCACTCGCCGATCACCCCATCGTCGGCGAGGCGCGCGGGCTGGGCCTCATCGGCGGTCTCGAAATCGTCGCCGATAAGAAGACGAGGCGGCAGTACGACCCCAGGCTGGGCGTTGCTGCCCGGTGCGTCGCGTTCGCTCAGGCCGAGGGTTTGATCGTCCGGTTCCTCGCCGGCGACCGCGTCGCCGTGTGCCCGCCCCTCGTCATCGCGCCCGACGAGATCGACACCCTGTTCGATCGCCTGACCCGTGCCCTCGACCGGACCCAGGCGTGGATCGCCGCGGAAGCGCTCGAAGCCATGTCCCACGCCCGTGGCTGACGGGCCACACGCCAGCTGTATTCAAGCAACGACCGCATTGCGGTGCGGGTTATTGCAATGCCGCAACGTCGATCATGGATCTGTTGCCTCGGCTGTCTGTGATGAGAAACAAGGCTGCCGTGATTTCGGGCATCCGCTTAGTCTTAATCCGCCATTCATATTACGACCACCTTTATGGTTGCTGTGAAGCTCGACACGCGTCCGGGTCGAACCGCGAGGTGCCCGCGAGCGTGGGGCGACCGGGCGGGTCAGGTCACCCCGGCGGCCGCCGTATGAGCGCAAAGCAGGACACCCGTTTCATGTACGCCCCCGATCAGACCCAGAGCGCCGCCCCCGAACTCGACCGTCGTACCCCCGCCTCCGGCTGGGTCGCGGAGAGCTTCCGGCCCGTGGCCCTTCCGGCGCTCGCCGCCGCGGTCCTCGTGTCGGCTCTGGCGGGCAAGGCGGTGGCGACCCGGGCAAAGGCTGCCCGGATGGCGGCGCGCTTCGAGCACGAGGACGCTCCGCAGGTCTGATGCTCGGGTGGTCCTTCGGTGGTGCGGGGACCGTCTGAATCGCCCTGCGCCGTCGTCAATTCGTCACCATTGGCGCCGAGGGAGACGGGATCGGCCCGTCACCCGAGGACCCTTTCGATGTTGATCCTGCCGAGTCGCAGGCAAGTGCTGGGCGGCCTCGGCGCGGCGGGCGTTCTCGGCCTGTCCACCGGCGCCTATGCCTTCGTCATCGAGCCGCGCTTCCGCCTCGTCGTGACCCGGTACAGCCCGGTGCTTCCACGCTGGACGCCGGGCTTGCGCCTGCGGGTCGCGGTCCTGGCCGATTTTCATGTCGGCGAGCCATTCATGCCCCTCGACCGCATCGCCGAGATCGTCGATGCGACCAACGCGCTGAAGCCGGACCTGATCCTGATGCTGGGCGACTATCCGGCGAGTCCGACCGTCACCTTCCGCAAGGTGCCGCTGATGGAGTTCGCCCAGGTGGTCGAGGGCCTGCGCGCACCCCTCGGCGTCCACGCCATCCTGGGCAATCACGATTGGTGGGATGACGCCGACACGCAGGCGGGCAGAAGCGACGTCACCGAGGCGCAGCGCGTGCTGGAGGCGCGCGGTATCCCGGTGATGGAGAACACCGTGCTTCGCTTGGAGAAGGACGGGCACCCGTTCTGGATCGCGGGCCTCGGCGACCAGGAGCCGTTCGTGAAGGTCGGCAATTACGAGGGTCGCGACGACCTGCCCGGCACCCTCGCGCAGATCACCGATCCGGCCCCGGTGCTCCTCATGGTGCACGAGCCCGACGTATTTCTCGATGTGCCCGACCGCGTCTCCCTCACCCTCGCGGGCCACACCCATGGGGGTCAGATCCGCCTGTTCGGCTACTCACCCGTGATTCCATCGCGAAAAGGCAACGACTTCGCCTACGGGCACGTGGTGCTGAAGAACCGGCACATGATCGTCTCGGGCGGCTTCGGCGTCAGCCGGGTCCCGGTGCGCTTCGGCGTTCCGCCCGAGATCGTCCTGCTCGAACTCGGTGGTGCGGCAGGACCCGGCATCGTCACGCCCGGTCACGCCGTGCAGGAAGACGCGCTCCGGCACGGCTGACGGTTCGCCGGACTGTTATTTCTTGGCGTTCTTCACCGCCGCGCTGACCATATCCTTGGTCGAGGCCGCCGCCGCGATGGTCTTGACCACGGGCTTTTTCGGCTTCTTCGCTTCGCGACTGCCGCGTTTGTTTTCGGTCGCCATGATGGTCTCCTCGATCGTCCGGGGGACGATCATGGCACGACTTTCTAAAACCACAGCACAGAAACTGAGAAATCCCCTGCACTACCTTGAATACGGGTATCTTCAACAGACGCTCACATCGTGGATAAGTCGTTTCCCGATCACGGGGATTTGACCATCTCCTCGGTCTGTGTTGCGCTCGTGTTCGACCCGATTCATCGTTCGCGGAGCATGTAGTTTGCCGATCCTCCTCCTTGCCTTGGCCATCGTGGCGGGCGTCGTGTTCTGGGTCTTGCGGGTGCACGGCACCGTCTCGCAACTCCGCGAGGTCGACCGGGACACGAAGGGGCTGCAGCGCCGCGCGCGAAGCGCCTTCACCGATTTCTTCGGATCACCCCTCCAGCGCGTCAACGATGTCAGGCTGGCCGCCGTGATCCTGCTGATCCAGATCGTGCGCACCGGCAGTCCGATCACCGCCGCGGAGAAGACACGCATCCTCGAAGTCATGGAGACGCCCCTGGAGATCGAGCGGATCTCCCAGATGTTCGAGCGGGCCTGGACCTACACGCAGCCACGCCACCCGTTCTCGCAAATCGCCGATCCCCTGGTGCCGCTGTTGAAGGCCCACCTGACGGAGGCCGAGCGGCTGCAGTTCGTCGAACTCGTGAGATCGGTCGCCTCCGCGCATTCGGCGCCGAGCGAGTTGCAGCGGGAGGCATTGATCCGTCTGAAACGGCGCCTCGTGGCGGATCGGCCAATCCTCGCGACCAGCCGAACCGACGGCCACGGCTGATGGATATCGAGAACGAAACCGCCGGCCCGGAGGTGTCGGGCCGGCGATTTCGGTCTGCCTCATGCGCAGCATGGGCCCGTGTCCGGCCTGCGCGCCCGGCGAGCGGGACTCCGGCTCCCTGCCCTCAGAGCGGGATGTTGTCGTGCTTCTTCCAGGGCTGCTCCATCTCCTTGGTGCGCAGCATGCCCAACGCCCGGGCGATGCGCTTGCGGGTGGAGTGGGGCATGATCACCTCGTCGATGTAGCCGCGCTCGGCCGCCACGAAGGGCGACAGGAAGCGATCCTCGTACTCGCTCGTCCGCTCCGCGATCTTCTCCGGGTCGCCGATTTCGCTCCGGAAGATGATCTCCACAGCACCCTTGGCGCCCATCACGGCGATCTGGGCCGTCGGCCAGGCGTAGTTGAGGTCGGCGCCGACGTGCTTGGAGGCCATCACGTCGTAGGCGCCGCCGAACGCCTTGCGGGTGATGATGGTGACCAGCGGCACGGTCGCTTGGGAGTAGGCGAACAGCAGCTTGGCGCCGTGCTTGATCAGGCCGCCGTATTCCTGGGCGGTGCCGGGCAGGAAGCCCGGTACGTCGACGAAGGTGACGATCGGGATCGAGAACGCGTCGCAGAAGCGCACGAAGCGGGCGGCTTTTCGCGATGCATCGGAATCGAGCACGCCGGCCAGCACCATGGGCTGGTTGGCGACGAAGCCGACGGTGCGGCCTTCGATGCGGCCGAAGCCCGTCATGATGTTGCGGGCGTAGGTCGCCTGGATCTCGAAGAAGTCGCCCTCGTCGGCCACGCGGCGGATGAGCTCGCCCATGTCGTAGGGCTTGTTCGGGTTGTCGGGGATGAGCGTGTCGAGGCTCATGTCGAGGCGCAGCGGATCGTCGAAGCTCTCGAGCTCCGGCACGCCGTCGATGTTGTTGGCGGGCAGGAAGTCGACGAGGCGGCGGATCTGCAGCAGCGCCTCGACGTCGTTCTCGAACGAGCCGTCGGCGATGGAGGACTTGGTTGTGTGGACCTTGGCGCCGCCGAGTTCCTCGGCGGTCACGACCTCGTTGGTGACGGTCTTGACCACGTCGGGGCCGGTCACGAACATGTAGCTCGTGTCGCGCACCATGAAGATGAAGTCGGTCATGGCCGGCGAGTAGACGTCGCCGCCGGCGCACGGGCCCATGATGACGGAGATCTGCGGGATGACGCCGGAGGCGGCGACGTTGCGGCGGAAGACCTCGCCGTAGCCGCCGAGCGCCGCGACGCCCTCCTGGATGCGGGCGCCGCCGGCATCGAAGATGCCGATGATCGGCGCGCGCATCTTCAGGGCCATGTCCTGGACCTTGACGATCTTGGCCGCGTGCGACTCCGACAGGGAGCCGCCGAACACCGTGAAGTCCTTCGAGAACAGGAAGACGGTGCGGCCGTTGATGGTGCCCCAGCCGGTGACGACGCCGTCGCCGGGGATCTTCTGCTTCTCCATCCCGAAATCGGTCGAGCGGTGCTGCACGAACATGTCGAATTCCTCGAACGACCCATGGTCGAGGAGGAGTTCGATGCGCTCGCGCGCCGTCAGCTTGCCGCGCTTGTGCTGGGCCACGACGCGGTTCTCACCGCCGCCGAGGCGGGCCTGGGCGCGCCGCTCCTCGAGCCGTTCGAGAATGTCTTTCATGCGGAGAACGCCTTGCCTTGGAGAGATGACGGGACCCGCGCCCATGGGCTCTCTCGCGAGAGCCCAACGGCTACGGTTTGAAGCGCACTTAGCACGCGGCGCTTTCAGCGAAAATGGATTTCAAGTCTTCGGCGAACCACGCTCCAGCTCTCGGCGCGCCAGTGCGGCGAGGTGGGCTGCCGCCTCGAACTCGGCCGTGCGCAGGGCGTGGCGCGCCGCCGCCTCGGCGTCCGTGCCCCAGACGCTCGCCTGATAGGTCTCGTCCACGTGGGCGGCGGCCCAGGCCTCGGCCGGCGTGAGATGCCCGGCGAGCACGGCCAGCGCCAGGACGAGGGAGCCCGTGAGGGTCGTCAGGGTGTGGAGGGCCGCAAGCCGGAACGGCCCGTCCGCCGCCGCGATGGCCCGGCGCAGGGCCGCGATGGTGTCCTCCGGCTGGGCGACGTGCATCACCCCTTCGCCGAGGATGAAGCGGGCGCCGAGATTCTCGCGGGCCCAGTCGAGCACGGGGTCCCAGGCGGCGGATTGCGCAGCCACGAGGCGATCCGGCTCACCGGCCCGGTAGGCGAGGAGGTCGGTGCCCGCATAGGCTGAGAGGTCGTCGATCACCGCGTCGCGCCGGGGGGCGACGCCGTCGATGGCTGTGTTGGCGAGCCGCGTCAGCGGCATGGTCGCGGGATCGATCACCCCGACCTGCGCCTCCCATTCCCTCGCCACGGCCTCGGCGAGCCCTCGGTTCGGCAGAACGAGGGGGTTGCGCGCCGGCGTGTGGGCAGGGCGGCCGTCGAGGGTCAGGCGCAGGCCGCCCTCGGCCTCGGCGAGTCCGGCGGCTGCATAGAAGCGCTTCGGCAGGGCCGGCTTGCCGGGGCCGCGGGCGGAGGCGGTGGGGTCGGCAGCGGGCTTCGGGGGCGGGGCATCGGCGCCACCGAGCCAGTCGGATTTGGGATCGTCGCTCATGGGCCGGGGATAGCGCATCGGCGCGGCGCCCGCGAGACCCGCCGCCATCCCGGATCCGGGGATCAGGGGTGGGCGGGGCCGGGAAACAGCTCGCCGAGGGCGGTCGCAGTGTCCACCACCGTCGCGGCACCGGCGTTGAACAGGGCACCGGCCGGATGGTAGCCCCAGCCGACCCCGATGGCGACGGCGCCGGCGCTCACCGCCATCTCCATGTCGTAGGTGGTGTCGCCGATCATCACCGTGGTCTCGGGCGTGGCGCCGGCCTCCGCCATGGCCTGGCGCAGCATGGTCGGGTCGGGCTTCGAGGGCGCGTCGTCGGCAGACTGGGTGGTGGCGAACCAGCCCCGCCAGCCATGGGTCTCGATGAGCCGGTCCACCCCGCGCCGGGCCTTGCCGGTGGCGATGCCGAGCCGGATGTCGCTTCGGGCGTGCAGGCGCTGGAGCAGCGCCTCCATACCGGGGAACAGCGGCTCCTCGTAGTTCGGGTCGAGGCGCAGAAGGTTGAAGGCGCGCCGGTAGCTTTCCGACAGGCCGTCCACCGGACCCTCATCGCCGACGAGGCGCCGGAACGCCTGCGGCAGGGACAGGCCGACGACGGAGAGGGACTCGGCCCGGCTCGGGGCCGCGAGGCCGTGCTCGGCGAAGGCGAGGCCCTGCGCCGCCACGATGAGGTGCTGGCTGTCGATGAGGGTGCCATCGACGTCGAAGACGATGAGCGTCACGGGGGGGCGCCCGTCACGGCTGGCGCGCCGGTGCGGACTGGGGCTGACGCGGACGTTCGTAGCCGAGCTTGCACCGGATGAGAAAGCGGCGTCGCGCCCCGCCGCGCAGGCCACGGGCATGGGCCTGCCGGTTGCAGCTCGCGTAGGACGCCCGAGCGCGCCGGCCCGCACCCGCCGCGCGTCCGCCCGGCGCCTGGGCCGCCTGGGTCGGGGGCTGGCCGGGGTTGGCCTGTCGTGGAGCGGGCGTCGATTGCGGCGCCGTGGCCTGGTTCGGATTGGATTGGCCGGCGCCCGCTTGTCCAGGGTTCGCTTGTCCAGGGTTCGTCTGTCCAGGACCGGTCGTACCGGAGGTTGCCGGGCGCTGCTGGGCGGGGGACGGGGGCGTGGGCGCCGGTCGCGCCTGCGGAGCCGTCGGCGCCGTTTGCGCCAGGGTGCCGGACGCGAGTGTCAGCAGGGACAGGGACAGGAGCGCGCTACAGGCGACAGTCGCGGGGTTCATGGACGTGACCTTCGAGACGGCTTGCGAGACGACCCGCAGGCCAGCTTGGCGCGGTTGAGGTCCCGCCGCGGCGCGGCGGAGCCTTCAGGTTGCACGAGAGGATAAGGCATGCGGTCGGATTGCCAAGGTCGCCGCGTGCGGCACCGTCGCCTTGTCCGCCTCCGCAGTGGTCTTCCCGGCCGGATGCCGGTGGCCGCGCCTCAGGCCTCGGGTGCCTCGACGATCGGATCGTAGCGCGACGCGTCGAAGCCGAGGAGGTTCCAGCTCTGGGCCATGTGGGGTGGCAGGGGGGCCGTCACGTCCACGGGCTTGCCCGTGCGCGGATGCGGAATCACGATGCGGCGCGCGAGCAGGTGCAGGCGGTTCTGGATGCCGCCGGGCAACTCCCAGTTCTCGATGCTGAAGTATTTCGGATCGCCCACGATGGGATGGCCGATATGTGCCGCGTGCGCGCGCAACTGATGCGTGCGCCCCGTCACCGGTTTGAGGGACAGCCATGAGAGCTTCTGGGCCGCGTTGTCCACCATGGCGTAGTAGGTAAGCGCGTGCGCCGCCCCGTCGTCGCCGTGCTGGGCCACCCGCATGCGGGCATCCGCGTCGGTGGGCTCCTCCTTGGCGAGGTAGGTCGAGATCCGGCCCTGCGGCACCCGCGGCACCCCGGCGGTGAGGGCCCAGTAGACCTTGCGGGCCGAGCGGGAACGAAAGCTCTTCGCCAGCGTCGCGGCGGCGAGCCGGGTCTTGGCCACGATGAGGCAACCGGCCGTGTCCTTGTCGAGGCGGTGGACCAGACGCGGCTTCTGCCCGTCCGCGCCGGCCAGGGATTCGAGCAGGCCGTCGACGTGCCGCACGGTGCCCGACCCGCCCTGGACCGCGAGGCCGAAGGGCTTGTTGAGGATCATCATCTCGGCATCCTCGTAGAGGATCAGCGAGCGGATGAAGTCCGCATCCGTGGCGTCGCGCTGAGGGCTGCGCGGCCGCTCGCCGACGGCATCGAGCTTGAGGGGCGGCACCCGCACGCTCATGCCGGGCAGGAGCCGGTCGTTGGGCTTGGCGCGACGGCCGTCGACGCGGAGCTCGCCCTTGCGGACGATGCTCTGGACGCGGGTGAAGGGCAGCTGCGGAAACCGCGTGGTGAGGAAGCGGTCGATCCGCATCTCGGCCTCGTCCTCCTCGACCACGAGGGTCTGGACCCCCGACGCCAGGGTGGCGGAGGCGGCGGCGCGCTGCTCGCGCCGGGTCGGGCCTTCGACGGGGGCGGCCGTCTCGGCGCGCGGCGCACGGGCGCGGCGCGGCGCGTCCTCAGGGGTCGCCTCGGGCTTCTGCGGCCGGGGGCTGCGGATGCGGCTCGGCAGCTCCTGCTGATCGCGCTGCTCGGCTTGCGGATCCGGGGCGTCGCCGGGGCGCCAGGGCGCACGCTTGTCGGCCTCGCCGCGCATGGACGCCGCCCGTTGGGCCGCGTCGAGGGCGCTGGTGCGCGGCCCCGTGCGTTCGCGATCGGGGTCCTTGGCGTTGCGGAACGGGCGCTTGCCGCCGAACGCGCTTTTCGGGCCGAACGGACTCTTGCCGGCGGGGCCGGGTCCGCGCCCGGGGCGCTTGGTCGCTCCGGCCCCGGAGCCCTTGCGTCCGGCGCCGCCGCGTGAAGGTGGTCGTGTGGTCATGCCCCGCTCGTACCACCGGCACCCGCCGGGGCATAGCGCAGGCCGCGCAAGGCCCAGCCGACCAACAGGAAATCAGGCGGCGCGCCGGGCCGCCTCGATGGTGAGACCCGTGCCGACGGAGCCGAAGGTGTCGCCGTCGACGATCCGGGCGTTGGGCACCGCCGCCGTCAGGGCCGCGCGGACATGCGGCAGCCCGGTGGACCCGCCCGTGAGGAACAGGGCGTCGATCCTGTCGGCGGTGAGTCCGGCCTGGGCGAGGCAGCGGCCGATCCGCTCGGCGATGCGCCGGGCGAGTTCGTCGGTGTGGGCGACGAGGCCGGTGCGGTCGATGTCGGCGACGAGCCCGCGCTCGACCCAGTCGAGATCGATGCTGCCGCGGCCCGCATCCGACGTGGCGATCTTGGCGCCCTCGACTTCCATGGCCAACGAATGCCCGCGCTCGGCCTCCACCACCGCGTAGAGCCGGTCGATGAGCTCGGGTCGGCGGGCGTCGCGGCGTACCTCCTCGATCTCCCGCAGGGTCCGGGGATTGTAGAGCCGGTTGATGCTCGACCACGTGGCGAGGTCGTGGAAATAGGCGTTGGGCACGTTGATGTCGCCCCGGCTCATGGGGCTGCCGAGGCCGAGCAGCGGCATGACCGTGCCGAGGCTGAGGCGCCGGTCGAAATCGGTGCCGCCGATGCGCACGCCATCGTTGGCCAGGATGTCGTCCGCCCGCTCGGTCTTGGCGTGGCGCTCGGGCGACAGGCGCACGATGGAGAAATCCGAGGTGCCGCCGCCGATATCGGCGATGAGGGCGATCTCCTCGGCGCGAACCTGTTGCTCGTAGTCCAGGGCCGCCGCGATGGGCTCGAACTGGAAGGAGACGTGCTTGAAGCCGATGCCCCGGGCGATCTCCCGCAGGGCGTCCTCCGCGCGGGCATCGCCCTCCGGGTCGCCGTCGACGAAGTGGACCGGGCGGCCGTGCACCACCGTGTCGAGGGAGGCGCCGGTGGCGGTCTCGGCCCGACTTTTCACGGCGGCGAGGTAGCGGCCGATGACGTCGCGGAACTTGATGCGCTCGCGGCCGACGGGCGTGGTCTCTTCCAGGAGGGACGAGCCGAGCACGGATTTGAGGCTGCGCATGAGGCGCCCCGGCGTGCCCTCGACGTATTCCATCATGGCGGCGCGTCCGACGAAGGCGGTCTGGCCCGGCGGAAAGAAGATCGCGCTCGGGATCGTGACGTGCCGGTCTTCCAGGGGGACCAGGGCGGGCGCCTGCCCGGTGACAAGGCCGAGGGTGGTGTTCGAGGTACCGAAATCGAGGCCGCAGGCCGCCATGGTGGGTCTCCGGCGATGGATCGGTTGCGCTGGGCCGGCTCCCCTACAGGCTCGACCGTCTCCGGTCCACGGAATTTTGTGCAGCGCGGCGACGCGGCACGCCACGCCGACGCAACGGAGCGGCCGCCGCGACGACGCGCCTCGCAGCCACCAGCGCCCCGCCGAAACCGCCGACGCGCCGCCCCGTCGTCACTCCTCGACCGTCACCCGTCCGCGTCGCGCCGCGCCTGCCGCAGGCGTTCCCAATGGGCGAGGCGATCGGTGTAGCGGCTCTCCATGCCCCGGTCGGTGGGTTCGTAGAAGTGCTGGCGGCCGAGTTTCTCCGGCCAGTAATCCTGGCCCGAGAACGCGTCCGGTTCGTCGTGGTCGTAGCGGTAGCCCTCGCCGTAACCGATCTTGCGCATCAGCTTGGTCGAGCCGTTGAGGATGGTGCGCGGCGGCGGCAGGGAGCCGTGCTCTTTCGCGACCCGCGTCGCGGCCTTGTAGGCGTTGTAGACCGCGTTCGATTTGGGCGCGCAGGCGAGGTAGACGGTGACCTGCGCGAGCGCCAGTTCACCCTCCGGGGAGCCCAAGAAATCGAAGGCGTCCTTGGCGGCGGTCGCGACCACGAGGGCCTGCGGGTCGGCGAGCCCGATATCTTCCACCGCCATCCTGACGAGACGGCGCGCGATGAACAGGCGGTCCTCGCCCCCGTCGAGCATCCGGCAGAGGTAGTACAGGGCCGCGTCCGGGTCGGAACCCCGCACGGTCTTATGCAGGGCGCTGATGAGGTTGTAGTGCCCCTCCTGGGACTTGTCGTAGATCGGCGCCCGGCGCTGGATGATGGTCTGCAGCGCCTCGGCGCCGAAGACCTCACCGGGTTTGGCCGAGCGCCAGACCTCCTCCGCCAGGGTCAGGGAGGCGCGCCCGTCGCCGTCAGCCATCCGCACCAGCACGCCGCGCGCCTCCTCGTCCAACGGCAGCGGCCGGCTGGTCAGGGCCTCGGCCCGAACCATCAGCTTGGCGATGGCGGCGTCGTCCAGCGCCCGGAACAGCAGGACGCGGGCGCGCGACAGCAGGGCGGCGTTGAGCTCGAAGGACGGGTTCTCGGTAGTGGCGCCGACGAGGGTGACCGTGCCGTCCTCCATCACCGGCAGGAAGGCATCGAGCTGCGAGCGGTTGAACCGATGGATCTCGTCGACGAACAGCAGGGTCCCCTGCCCCAGGGTCCGCCGCTGACGCGCCGCCTCGAACACCTTCTTAAGGTCGGCGATGCCGGAGAAGATCGCCGAGATCTGCTCGAAATGCAGGCTGGTCTCGTGGGCGAGCAGGCGCGCCACGGTGGTCTTGCCGGTGCCGGGCGGCCCCCAGAACACCAGGGAGCCGAACGACTTGCCCGCGAGCAACCGGGTCAGCGCCCCGTCCGGCCCCGTGAGATGCTCCTGGCCCACCACCTCGGCCAGGGTCTGGGGGCGTAGCCGGTCGGCGAGCGGACGCGGCGCGGCGTTCTGGAGGCCGGCGGAGACGAAGAGATCGGACATGGCCGCATCAAGACGCGGGGGCGCCGGCTTCGCAACCCGGAACGCCGCGCGAACCCCGCCCGCGGGATTCGCGCCGGCTGTTATCCCCCGAACACCGAGGTGAGCACCTCGCCGCCGCGGTTGATCGAGACCTCCCACATGTTCAGGCTGTTGCGGGTGATCCGCTCCAGGTCCTTCGTGGTCGAGATGGGGGCGCCGTTGATGGCGACGATGATGTCGCCCTTCTGAAGTCCGGCGCGGGCCGCGATGGAATTCTCCTCCACCCCCGCCACGGCGACGCCCTCGGCGGGCAGGTCGACCTGGATCTCTTCCGCCACGGCCGGCGAGGTGTTGACCAGGGTGGCGCCGAGGAACGGCGAGCGGGTGCGGACCTTGAGGGTGTCGCGCGGCCGGGTCTCCGGCGCGGGGCCGAGCTTCACCAGCACGTTGGTCCGGCTGGTGCCGCGCAGGATGCCGAACTTCGTGGTGCCGGTGAGCCCCTTCAGGGCGAAACGGTATCCGAAGGCCTCCGGGTCGTCGACGGTCTTGCCGTCGACGCTGAGGATGAGGTCGCCGCGCTTGAGGCCGGCTTCCTCGGCCGGGCTCTTCGGCTGCAGGCTCGCCACCAGGACGCCGGTGGGGTGGTCGAGCCCCATGCTGTCGGCGATGTCCGGGGTCACGCTCTGCACCCGAGCGCCGAGCCAGGGCCGGCGCACGGAGGTGGCCCCGCCCTTGGCGGTCTCCACCACGGCGCGGACCATGCTCGCCGGAATGGCGAAGCCGATGCCGTGGCTGCCGCCCGATTGCGAATAGATGGCGGTGTTGACGCCCACCAGCCGTCCGTTGAGATCGACCAACGCTCCGCCGGAATTGCCCGGATTGATCGCCGCGTCGGTCTGGATGAAGAACTGGTAGTCCGACGAGCCGACCTGGGTGCGGGCGAGCGCCGAGACGATGCCCTGGGTCACCGTCTGGCCGACGCCGAACGGGTTGCCGATGGCCATGACGAAGTCGCCGACCTCGAGGGCTTCCGAATCGCCGAACGGCATCGCCACGAGGCCGCCCGTCGGGCTCTTGATCTTGACCACGGCCAGATCCGTGCGCGGGTCGCGCAGCACGATGGTCGCCTCGAACTCGCGCCGGTCCGCCAGGGCGACACGAACCTCGTTCATGTTCTCGATGACGTGGTTGTTGGTGATGACGAGGCCGGATTCGTCGAGGATCACACCGGATCCGAGCGATTTCTGCGCCCGCTCGCCCGGTGCTCCACCCCGGCCGCGACCGCCGCCGTTCTCCCCGAAGAAGCGCCGCATGAACTCGTCCATGGCGCTGCGGCTGGCCCCCCGCGTCTCGACATGGGAGGCGTAGACGTTGACCACGGACGGCGCGGCCCGCTTCACCACGGGCGCGAACGAGAGATGCACCTGCCCCTTGGATTGCGGGACCGTCTTCTCGGCGCTGTCCGGGCTCGCCTTCTCGGGCGCGGATCTGTCCGGCGCGATCTTGTCCGGCGCGATCTTGTCCGGCGTCTGCGCCATCTGCGCGACGGCCGGCCCGGTGGCGAGCCAGGTCGCCACGAGGGGAACGAGCAGGGGGTACGAGCGCGGCATCGAGGACTCCCGGGAGAACGAACCGCGTGCCCCCCGTCGGCAACGGGTGATGTGGGGCGAGGCGGCGATCTCGGGTTATCTAGACGGGCCGGGGGCTCGGCGCGAGGGGCCCCGTCAGACCCGGCCGATCCCCGCTGCGAGACGGCCGGCCCGGCGGGCCAGGACGCTGAAGCAGGTCAGCGACGCATCGGCGGCCCGCTGCATCTCGTCCACCTGGATGCGGATGGCGTCGGCCGGCGTCCTGGCGCCGGACAGGCTGTGCCAATGCGCCATGGCGGCGCTGCCCTCGCTCCGCAGGAACGCCAGGATCGTCGCGTTCGCCTGCGAGATCTCGCCGATCATGTCGAAGGAGGCCTCGGTCGGACGGGTGAGCGCGGGTTGGGCCATGGCCACGGCCTGCGCGACCGATGCGGTTTCCATCACCGCGACGGGGAGCGTCGCCACCGCCGGAGCGGTCTCGGGCGCGACGTCCGGAATGGTGACGGTATCCGGGGCGGCCTCGAGGGCTTCGGGCGGCTGCATGACGGCGGCCGGCTCGGTCGCGTCGTCGGCGGGCTCCGCGGGCACGGCCGCATCCACCGGCTCGGCCTCGGCCGGTCGATCGGACACGGGCTGCCCCGCCGCAGCTTCGAGGGCGTCGGCGGAGACCGTCTCCAGGAGGGCGTCGTGGACCGACGGCACGTGAGCCTCGGTGCAGAGGGCGGACGCCTCCGCGGACTCCGGCGCGATCTCGGGCTCGGAGAGCGTCTCGGGGAGACGGGATTCCGCGACCATTTGAGCTTCCTCCGGATTGCGCCGCACCGCGCTCGACCGCGCGGGCGGCCCCTTACGCCGTTTCACCATGGTCATGTCTCCTCGAGCCGTTCGGACGCATCCTACCCGAATCGGAGCACTCCGCCGAAATCCCGTCCTCGCGCCGCTGGCGGAGGGGACGGGCCTCGATGGAATGCGCCGAAGGGGTGAAGCGATCCGTTCCGGAGCCGTGCCCGAATCGGTCGGATCACACCTCCGGCGCTTGTTTCATCCGACCGTCCCGCGGCGCGCCGATACGGGCGGCGCCGTCGGGGTAGGGAGCGGATCAGGCCGACGGGCGCAGGGTGTTCTGCGCGAGGGCGCCGAGATCCTTGGCCTGGTTCTGCAGGCTGGCGATCTGGCTGCGCAGGAACTCGGACTGCAGCTCGAAGGCCTCGCGCAGGTCGCGGGTCCGCACCAGCTTCTGGGCGAAGTCGAACGTCGCGGTGGCGTTCTCCTGGGCGTGGTCGAAGCTCTTGGCGAGGGCGGTCTGCATCGACTCCTGCACGGTCTTCGACTGGGTCTGAAGCTGTTCGGAGGTCTTGATCGCAGTTCCGATGAGGTTGCCGACGGCGCTGCGGGCCTGATCGACGCTCTTCTCGGCGAAGGCGCGCATCTCGGTCGGGATCTCGAAGGTCTGGCCGGTCATGGCGTATCTCTCTCTTGCGGGAGCGCGCTCCAAAACGTCGCGCCGCGAAGGCTTTATGTTGCAGTGCAACATAGACGTCAAGATCGTCGCGGAAGGAAAATGCCGGCCGTCGGAAATCGTTCGCCGGACCGCAGGACGCGCGTCAGGCGGCCCGTCCACTGCCCGACTGTCCCGCCACGGCCCTCGCCGCGATGACGCGTCCATAGACGGCCTCGAGCGACGCGGCGTGGGCGGCCGGAGTCGTCGGTGTCGCCCAGTACCGCTCGCTCGCCGCACGCCCGAGGCGGCGCAGCCCCGAATCCTCGGACAGGCGCCGCATGGCCCCCGCCAGAGCCTCGATTTCGGGTTCCACGGTGAAGCCGGTGACGCCGTCGACGATCCGCTCGGCAGCACCCGCCCGAACCGAGGCGATCACCGGAATGCCGTGGGCCAGGGCCTCGTAGACCGTGAGCGGACCGGTCTCGTACCAGCGCGACGGCGCCACGAGGGCCCGGGCCCGGGCCCGCACCGTCTCCCAGACCGCCTCGGGGCTGCGCCAGCCCAGGATCTCGACGTGGGGATGGGCGCCGAGTTCGGCTTCCAGGGGGCCGGCGCCGATGAAGACGGCCGGCAGGCCGGCACGGGCGGCCGCCGCGGCCACGAGGTCGGCCCCCTTCTCCCGGGTGAGGCGGCCGACATACACCACGGCGTCGCCCTGCGCCGGATCGGCGGGCTCGGTGCGCGCCACCCGCACGGGGTTGTCGACGCGGTGGTGGGTCAGATCGAGATGGCCGAGGAGGCGGCCCATCCGCGTGACGCTGGCGTCGCAGACATGGATCACGTCGAGGGCATGCCCCCGCAGGGTGGTGCGCAGAACGGCGTTGCGCCCGACCCGGACGAGCTTGTGCAGGCGGCTCCGGCCGTCGCAGGGGGCGGCGAGGCACCCCGTCGACAGGGGGGTGAGCGCGCAGGGCGCGGCGCGGTCGAACCGGTAGTAGACCCCGTTCGGGCAGGCCATGAAGTAATCGTGCAGGGTGACGACCACGGGCACGCCGCGGGCGAACAGCGGCGGAAACACGCTCGGCGACAGGCTGCGGGTCCATTGGTGCAGGTGCACGAGGTCCGGCCGCACCGGCAGGGCGTCGAGGGCGGCACCGAGGCGGGCGGCCGACGGCCCGTCCCAGATGCCCGAGACGGCGGCCCGGTGCGCCGGTCTGTCCCAGATGTCGCGATTGTGCAGGGTCAGGCGGGTGATGCCCGGATGGTCGAGGAGCGCGTCGGCCGGCCCGTCGATGGCCTGAAGATAGGTGACGCTGTGTCCGGCCTCGGCGAGGCCGCGGGCGGATTCCACCGCCACCTTCTCGGCGCCTCCGCTCGCCACGGCGAATTCGGCCAGGATCGCGATGTGCATGGCGTCGGCCGAGTCCCCGGGGCGAGCACGCCCGGACCTCGGTTTACCGGAGATCAACGCACGAGCGGTAAACGTTGCCGACGCATCGTCTTCGACGGAAACGCCCGCCATGCACGTCGTTCTCGTCGTCGATCACGCCTTCATCAATGGCGGGCAGGCCAAGGTGGCCCTCGATGCGGGGCTCGGCCTACGGGCACGGGGACACGAGGTGACGGTGTTCGCCGCCGTCGGTCCGGCCGATCCACGCCTGGAGGCCGCCGGCATCCGGGTGGTCTGTCTCGGCCAGGACGATATCGCCTCCACTCGCAACAAGCTCGCGTTCGCCGTGCAGGCGATCTGGAACGCAAAGGCCGCGCAGCGCCTGTCCGAGGTCCTGGCGGGGCTCGACCCGCGCGAGACGGTGGTCCACGTCCACGCCTTCGCCAAGGCCCTGTCGCCCTCCATCGGGGTGAGCCTGCGGGCCTCCGGCCTGCCGCTACTCTACACCATGCACGAGTTCTTCCTCGTCTGCCCCAATGGCGGCTTCTACGAGTACCCGGCGCAGAGCATCTGCCACCGCACGCCGATGTCGCGGGACTGCCTGACGACGAACTGCGATGCGCGGAGCTATCCCCGCAAGCTCCTGCGGGTGGTGCGTCATGCCGCCCTCGACCACGTCGCCGGGATGCGGCGGCTGTTCCCCCACATCGTCACCATCAGCGCCCTGCAGGAAGCGGTGATCCGGCCGCACCTGCCGGCCACGACCCTGTTTCATCGGGTCGACAACCCGATCGCCGTCGCGAAGGCAGCGCCGCGTTCCGAACCGCCGGGGGATTTCCTGTTCGTCGGGCGCATCTCCACGGAGAAGGGCGCGCCGGTCTTCGCCGAAGCCGCGCGCCGCGCCGGGGTGCGCCCGGTCTTCGTCGGCGACGGTCCCGCCGCCGCGGATCTCGCGGCGCGCTACCCCGAGGCACGGATGCTCGGGTGGAAGGACGAGGCCGCCGTGCACGCCCTGATGCGCGAGGCCCGCGCCCTCGTGTTCCCGAGCGTCTGGTACGAGGGCCAGCCGCTGACGGTCTACGAAGCCCTGGCCTGCGGCGCGCCCGTCATCGTCAGCGATGCCTGCGCCGGTCGCGAGGCGGTGGAGGACGGCGAGACCGGATTCTGGTTCCGCTCCGGCGATGCCGAGGCCCTGGCCGCCCATCTCGTCCGGTTGAAGGACGACGCCTGCGCCGCGCGGATGAGCCGGGCCGCCCACGGGCGCTACTGGGCCGCCCCCCTCACCCTCGACGCCCATCTCGACCGGGTGAGCGAAGTCTACGAGACCGTTCTGCGCGAAGCCGCATCCCGGGTGCCGGTGCCCGGACGTCGGGGCAGTGCCGCCGTGGCCGCCCTGCCCCGCCGTGGCTCGGCGGTGGATACGGGGGCGGGTCACCCGCGTTGATCCCGCGAGGTTCGCCCGATGCGGCGGACCACGGGAATCGGAGAAACGCCGCCATGGCCGAGGACACCAAGTCACCGGAGACCGACACGATCTCCACCACGGGCCAACCCGCGCCGAAGGGGTCCGACAAGAGCCGGCCCGAGAACCAGCAGGGTGAACTCAGCGAACGCCTCGACGAGGCCCTGGAAGAGACTTTTCCGTCGAGCGATCCGGTCTCGGTGAAGATCACCAAGTAGCACCTTCCCGGGCAAGCGGCGCTTTCCCAGGCAAAAGTGGCGCCTTCGCGGAGCCGAAACGAAGAACGCCGGGGCCATGGGCTCCGGCGTTCTTCGTTCGGCGGCTCGAACGTGCCGCTCCGCGAAGGGAGCGATACGGGTGTGGGGATCAGGCGGCTTCGAGCAGCCGGCGGGCGATGACCTGGGCCTGGATCTCGGCCGCGCCCTCGAAGATCGAGAGGATGCGGGCGTCGCAGAGCACGCGGCT
The DNA here is from genome assembly GCF_001422775.1 of Methylobacterium sp. Leaf87. Taxonomy (NCBI): domain Bacteria; kingdom Pseudomonadati; phylum Pseudomonadota; class Alphaproteobacteria; order Hyphomicrobiales; family Methylobacteriaceae; genus Methylobacterium; species Methylobacterium sp. Leaf87. Next base: position 37,309 of record NZ_LMMI01000002.1, read on the forward strand.
GACCGCGTATTCGAGCGCGAAGCCGTTGCCGCCGTGGATCTGCAGGGCGTTGTCGGCCGCAGCCCAGGCGACGCGGGCGCCCAGCAGCTTGGCCATGCCGGCCTCGAGATCGCAGCGCTTGCCCTCGTCCTTCTCGCGGGCCGAGAAGTAGGTGAGCTGACGGGCGATGTTGATCTCCACCGCCATCATGGCGATCTTGTCGGCGACGCGCGGGAAGTTGATCAGGGCCTTGCCGAACTGCACCCGGTCCTCGGCGTAGCGCAGGCCGAGGTCGAGGGCGTTCTGCGCCACACCGATGGCGCGGGCGGCGGTCTGGATGCGGGCCGACTCGAAGGTCTGCATGAGCTGGGTGAAGCCCTTGCCCTCGACTTCGCCGAGCAGGTTGGCGCCCGGCACCTCGAAATTGTCGAAGGCGAGCTCGTATTCCTTCATGCCGCGGTAGCCGAGCACGTGGATCTCGCCGCCGGACAGGCCCGCGACGGGGAAGGGCTCGGCGTCGGTGCCGCGCGGCTTCTCGGCTATGAGGAGCGACAGGCCCTTGTGGCCCTTCTCCTCGGGCTTGGTGCGCACGAGACAGGTCATGATGTCGGCGCGCACGGGGTGGGTGATCCAGGTCTTGTTGCCCGAGATCTTCCAGACGTCGCCGTCCTTGACCGCCTTGGTGCGGAGCGAGGCCAGGTCCGAGCCGGTGTTCGGCTCGGTGAACACGGCGGTGGGGAGCGTGTCGCCGGACGCGATGCCGGGCAGGAAGCGGTGCTTCTGCTCCTCGGTGCCGCCGCACAGGATGAGTTCGGCGGCGATCTCCGAGCGGGTTCCGAGGGAGCCGACGCCGATATAGGCGCGCGACAGCTCCTCGGAGACCACGCACATGGAGATCTTGGGCAGGCCCATGCCGCCATACTCTTCCGGGATCGTCAGGCCGAAGACGCCGAGCTCGGCCATCTTCGTCACGATCTCCATCGGGATGTAGGCGTTCTCGCTGTGCCACGCGTGGGCGTGCGGCACGACCTCGGCCAGGCCGAAGCGGCGCATCTCGGAGCGGATCGCCTCCATGTCCTCGTCGAGGCCGGACTTGCCGATGGTGGCCGAGCCGCCGTTGTCGCGAATGCGGGCGACGAGCGCCGCACGGTTCTCGGCCGTGTTGCCGTCGGCGATGAGGGCCTCGACGGCGTCGTTGCGGAACTGGGCGACTTCACGGGCGCCGAGGCCGAGGGACCCCGTCGGGCGCACCATTTCGCCCTGGCTCATGGGAATGCCGGAAAACATCTGGTCGAGGTATTCGCCGAGCCCGATCCTGACGAGGAGCGCCTCTGTCTCGCCGAACTCGCCCGACTCCGTCAGGCGGGCGGCGTAGGCACCGAGTTCGCGCACGCCCTCGGCGTAGGTGGCGATCCAGGCGAGCCCGTGGGTGGCGTGCTGCTCGAGCTCCATCTTCTCCGCCGAGATCTTGCCCTCGGGCGAGAGCACGCGGGTGCGGACCCGGCGGGTGGCCTCGGCGACGAGCGCCTTGGCCGCCTCGGCGGCCTCGCGGGCGAGGGTCAGCAGATCCTGCGGTTCGGAGGTCGTGACGGGAGAAGCGGACATGCGGCAACTCTTTCCAGAAAAGAGGATGGGTTGCCGCTCATTATAGGCAGGTTCGGCGCGTCTGTAGAGGCGTCTCGCCGCAGAGTGGCACTTTCCCGCTTGAATTCATTATTTTACGAGAGAAGAATCCCACTTGTCCTTCGCGCGCGGCAGGTTCGCTAATTTAATTGCCGGTCGCATCAAAGAAAAACATCAACCGCGGCTCGCCAGGGCGACCCCGGCGGCGGCGAGCGCCATGCCGGCGAGCTGCACCGGCGCGAGGGATTCGCCGAACAGGCCGTAGGCCATCAGGGCCGAGACCGGGGGGACGAGGAACAGCAGGGAGGCGACGCCCGCCACCGCCCCGCGCCGGATCAAGAGCAGAAGCAGCAGGATCCCCGCCACGGAATTGACGAGGACCGACCAGGCGAGGCCGAACCAGGCCGGAAGGGTGGCGTCGAACCGGCCGGTCCCGATGAGAAGCGCCACGGGGATCGCCAGGGCGGCGGCACCAACGAATTGGATCGCGGCGTTGGACAGGAGGTCGGCGGACCCGCCCCGGCTCTTCTGCCACAGGGTCCCGCCGGTCATGGCGACCATGGCGGCGAGACAGGCGGCGAGCGCCGGCACCGGAATGCCCGAGGTGCCGCTTGCCCCGACCTTGGGGGCGAGCACCAGGGCGGCGCCGGCAAAGCCCAATCCAATGCCGGACCAGCGCCGCGGGCTCACCCGCTCGCCCAGTACCGGCCCGGCGAGGAGCGCCGTAAGAAGGGGCTGAAGACTGCCGACGAGGGCGGCGATGCCGGCCGGCAGACCGTTCTGCACCGACCAGAATACGCCGATGACGTAGATGCCCTGCATCAGGATGCCGGCCACGAGGGCGTCGGCCCAGCCCCGGCGCCCGCGCGGCCAGCGCGCGCCGAGCATCGCGGCGAGGACCGCCAGGACGCCGGCGACGCAGACGACGCGCAGGGCCACGAAGGTCACGGCATCGGCATGGGGCGCCACGAAGCGCGCGGCGACGAAGCCCGTCGCCCAGATGAGCACGAAGACGGCCGGCACGGTGGCCGTGGATCCGGGGGAGGATGGGCTGGTCATGCTGGTGGCGCAGGCACCACAGTGCGGCCTGGAACACAAGGCACGCCGGATCGATGCACCACCCAAACGCCCCTTCCGCGTTGCGCCGGACCCCGGCGTCGCGTTTAGAGGACGGCCGATCCGTCGACCGACGATGCATCAGCAGAGGACAAGCCCGCCCCCGTGAGCCGCCTGACGAAGCCCCTCGAGATCGGAAGCGTCGCCGCCCGGCGCTTCATCGCCCATGACGGCTGGGCCATCGCCAGCCACATCGCCCTCTCGATCCTCATCGCGCTGTTCCCGTTCCTCATCCTGCTGGCCGCGCTGGCCGGCCTGTTCGGCACCAAGTCGCTTGCCGATGAAGCCGGGGTGCTGATCTTCGACGCCTGGCCGCGCGAGATCGCAAAGCCCGTGGTCAACGAGATGCACCGGGTGCTCACCGAGCAGCGCGGCGGCGTCCTCACCGTCGGTGCCGTGCTGGCCCTGTACTTCTCCTCGGCCGGGGTCGAGAGCCTGCGGGTCGGGCTCAATCGCGCGTACGGCCTGCGCGAGCAGCGGCCGTGGTGGCTCACGCGGCTGGAATCCATCGCCTACGTGATCTGCGGCGCCCTCGCGATGCTGGCCTTCGCCCTGCTGGTGGTTCTCGGACCCCTGATCTGGCGCAACGTCATCAACGTCGCCCCCGGCCTGGAACCCCTGAGCCTGACGGTGGCCATCGGGCGCATCGGCATCACGGCCTTCCTGCTCGTGAGCGTCCTCGTCATCGCCCACAAATTCATCGCCACCGGGCGGCGCTCGTTCCTCGCCGTGATTCCGGGTGTCGCCGTGACCCTGCTGCTGTGGTTCCTCGCCGGCCTCGGTTTCGGCTACTATCTCGACCGGTTCTCCAACGCCTACGTCTCGACCTACGGGAGTCTGGCCACCGCCATGGTGGCCCTGGTGTTCCTGTACTGGCTCGCCGCGATGTTCCTCTTCGGCGGCGAGATCAATGGCACCGTCATTGCAGCGCGGCGTGTGCGGCTCCAGGCGCGGATGCGGGAGAAGCAGGCTCGGGCCCACGGTCTCTAGGGGTTCACTCGGCTTCGACGACCCGGACGCTTCATCTGCGCACAGGGGACGCAATGACATGCGCGTGTGACTTGCGCGGCCTATTCCCTCCCACCAGGGCCGGGCATAGGGCGAAGGTCGGCGCGGCGGCCGGCCGGAGAGGGCTTCCATGCGGATCAGGTTCGGTTGCGAGATGGGCTACGAGTTTTCCCATCCGACCCCGCTGATCGCCCGTCTCAACACCTATCCGGTCAAGGGGCTCGCGGCCGTCCCGCCCGACGTGCTGCAGCTCGATCCGCCTGTGCCGACCAGGACCTTTCGCGATGCCTTCGGCAATCGCACCGTGCGCTTCCTCGCCCCGGCGGGCTCCATCACCCTCAGCGTTCACGCCGAGATCCCCGACGACGGCGCCCTCGACGCGATCGTGCCCGACGCCGTGGAGCACCCAGTCGAGCAGTTGCCCGAGGAGGCCCTGCCCTTCCTCGTCGCGAGCCGGTACTGCGAATCCGACCTGCTGTCCGACGAGGCCTGGGACCGGTTCGGGCACCTCGAACCCGGCTGGGCGCGGGTGCAGGCGGTGTGCGACTTCGTCCACCACCACATCACCTTCGGGTACGCCTTCTCGCATGTGGACCGTACGGCGGTGGACGCCATGGCGGGCGGGCGCGGCGTGTGCCGGGATTACGCGCACCTGTTCGTCGCGTTGTGCCGGGCCCTGAACGTTCCGACGCGCTACTGCACCGGCTATCTCAGTTTCATCGGCGAGCCCGAGCCGCACGGGCCGGGGGATTTCGCCGCCTGGACGGAATGCTATCTCGGCGGCGCCTGGCACGTGTTCGATCCGCGCAACAACGCCCCGCGCCGGGGCCGCATCCTCGTCGCCCGCGGGCGTGACGCGGCGGACGTACCCCTCACACACACCTTCGGCGGCAACCGCCTGACCAAGTTCCGGGTGTGGGCAGAGGATGCGGCGACGCCGCATCGGGAATAGCGCGCCCGGCGCGCAGCGCCACCGCGACCCAGCCGAGCGCCCTCCCCGATCCCGTCCGAGCCGGAGATCGGGGAGGGCCTTTTCGTTCAGGCCGCGAGTTGCATCGCGACAGGCTCTTCCGCCGCCATGAACTGGGCTCGGGCCAGATCGGCGAAGCGGCCGTTCTGCTCCACGAGGCTGTCGAAGGTGCCAGACTCGACGATCCGGCCCTCGTGGAAGACGAGGATGCGGTCGGCGTTGCGGATGGTCGCGAGGCGGTGGGCGATGACGAAGGTGGTGCGGCCCTCCATCACGGCTTCGAGGGCGCCCTGGAGCTTGCGCTCGGTGGTGGCGTCGAGGGCCGAGGTTGCCTCGTCGAGGATCAGAACCGGCGGATTCTTGAGCAGGGCGCGGGCGATCGACAGGCGCTGGCGCTCGCCGCCGGAGAGCGAGCGGCCGCGCTCGCCGATGACCGTGTCGAGGCCGTCGGCCTGACGGGCCATGAATTCGGTGGCCTGGGCCCGCTCCAGGGCGTCGATCATCTCGGCATCCGTCGCATCCGGCCGGCCGACGAGGAGGTTCTCGCGGATCGAGCGGGCGAACAGCATCGGCTCCTGGAACACCACGCCGATGTTGTGGCGCAGGGAGGACAGGCCGATGTCGCGGATGTCGGTACCGTCGATGCGGATTGCGCCGTGGTCGGGGTCGAAGGCGCGGTGCAGCAGGCCGAGGGTCGTGGACTTGCCCGAACCCGTGGTGCCGACGAGCGCGATGGTCTCGCCGGCCTGCGCCGTGAACGACACGTCCTCCAGGGCCTTGCGGCGGGAATTGTAGGAGAAGCCGACGGCGTCGAACGAGACGGCGCCGTCGAAGCGTGCGACCTGAGCCGCACCGGGACGGTCGTGCACCGCCGGGGTGGTGTCGAGGATCTCGAAATACTCGGCGATCTTCGGCATCTGCTGGAACAGGCCGTTGATGCAGGTGGCGACCTGATCGAGGCGCGAGACCAGCATGGTGGCCAGACTCATGAAGGCGACGACCTCGCCGACGGTGGCCTGGCCGTGCTGGTGCAGGGCGATGCCGGTGATGAAGATGGCCGTCATGGTCAGGGTCGCGGAGGCGCGGGTGGCGACGTTGGCGAGCGCCCACCAGGACAGGACCGGGATCTGGGCCGCGAGCAGGTTGCGGATGATGTCGTGCATGGCGTCCTTCTCCGCCTTGGCGCGGGTGAAGGACTGGATGACGGCGACGTTGCCGAGCGCGTCCGAGGCGTGCTCGGCGAGGCCCGACTGATACTCCTCGACCCGACCCTGGAGGGTCTCGGTGCGGCGCATGACCAGGGTGGTGAGCACCGTGAAGGCCAGCACCAGCACGACGAGGATCGAACCGAGCTGCCAGTTCACGAACAGGGTCATGGGCAGGAGGACGGCGAGCGACACGAAGGCGACGAAATGGTCGCGGAAGAAGCCGAGCCACAGCCAGAACATGCCGTTCGAGCCTTCCAGCATCGCCTTGAGGACGCGGCCGGAATGGTTCGAGGAATGGAAGGCGAGCGGCAGTTCGAGGACGTGCTCGAAATAGTTCGCCATGGACGACAGGCGGTTGCGGTGGGCCAGCCGGTCGGCGTGGAGCGCGATGGTCACGCCTGCCGCGATGGTGAACAGGCCGAAGGCCACCCAGGCGCCGATGAGGGGCGCCAGGGTCGCGAAGGCGTTGGACTTGGCGTTCAGGTGGGTGAGCTGGTCGATGATCCGGCCCATGAGCAGGGGCTCGGCGAAGGCCGCGACGGCGAGGGCGACGTTCGCCGTCGCCAGAACCACCGCCAGGCGCTTGTCGGCCCCGAGGAGGCCCATGACGCGGGCATAGAGACGAATCAACGACATGATACCGTTCGCTCCGAGTGCCGATCCTGGCGCGGCCCGCATGGGGTTGGATGCGCCGTGACGCGTCGCCGGTCCGGTCTCCGCCCGCCGCGTGCGGGGTCGGCCAAATCCTTGACGTGACGCGCTTATGGCGTTCGCTCCCTGAACGGCGAATGACACGATCGGCCAAGCCGCGCGAGGTCTTTTACGGTTCGTTCACGCTGAATCCGCCAACGTGGGGACGGCGCCTCGTCCCGGGGCGCTCTCGCGGCCCCCGACGGCCGCCGAAGGCTCGGTGATCATGGACCTCGCAACCGGTATCGGGCTCATCGGCGGCTTCCTCACCGTCTTTGTCCTGATCATGATCGATGGCGGCAACTTCGCCGCCTATTTCGATAAGCACGCGGTCATCGTGATCTTCGGCGGCGCCACCGCCGCGACCATGATGCGTTTTCCGTTCTCGACCATGATGCACGGCCTGCCCATGGGCCTGCGCTACGCGTTCTCCATGCGGGCCATCAAGCCGCGCGAACTCATCGAGGAGATCACCCGGATCGCCGACGTGGTGCGCAAATCCGGCCCGATGGCCCTCGAAAGCATGGAGATTTCCGACCCGTTCCTCGCCCAGGGCGCGCGCTACATCGCCGACGGCTACGACCGGGACTTCATCCGCGACACCATGGAGCGGGACCGCGACAACTTCCTCATGCACCTCGACGAGGGCTCGAAGATCTACCGGGCCTTCGGGGATTGCGCGCCGGCCTGGGGCATGATCGGCACCATCCTCGGGATGGTCACCATGTTCGCCAACATGTCGGACCCGTCGAAGCTCGGGCCCGCCATGGCGACGGCCCTGCTCGCCACCCTGTACGGCGCGCTCCTCGCCAACATGGTCACTCTTCCGCTCGCCGACAAACTCCACGTCAAGCTGGAGGAGGAGGACGTCTCGCGCTCGCTCATCATCGACGGCATCCTGCTCATCCGCGATTCCAAGAGCTCCTCGCTCGTGCGCGAAATGCTGATCGCATACCTGCCGCACAATCACCGCGACGAAGTCGGGGCCGAGGCGGCCTGACGGGCGCGACCGGTCCGACGGGCGAGAGGGAGACCAAGTCGTGGCCAAGAAGAAGCGCGGCGCGCATGGCGGCCACGGCTGGTTCGTGACCTTCGCCGACCTGATGGCGCTGCTCATGAGCTTCTTCGTGATGATCGCCGCCTACTCGACGCAGGACCAGAAGAAAATGCAGGCGGTGGCCGGCTCCATGCGCGACGCCTTTGGCGTCAACAAGGAATCGCGCTTCGCCGGCATCATCGAGAAGGACGGCTTGCCGACGGCGAACTTCGTCAAGCACAAGCGCGACATCCCGCCCGAGCAGTCCACCGACCACACCAATCCGCCGGACGTCGAGGGGACGGCGGACGACGGCGCACCGGACACCGGCATGCCGGAGGCGTACGGCCTCGCCGCCGCCAGCCTGCGCCAGGCCCTGCAGGACATGCCGGAGATCGCCGAGGCCTCGAAGAACATCATGGTCACGCCGACCGCCAAGGGCCTCGACATCGCCATCGTCGATCAGGACGGCGCCTCGATGTTTCCGGACGGGTCGAGTCGGCCGAACGACCGCACCCGGCGCCTGCTGGAACGTTTGGCGCCGACCTTGCGCAAGATGCCAAACCGCATCGCCATCGCGGGCTTCACCGCCTCGGAGCGTCCCGGCGCGCGGCCCGCCGCTCCGCCCTGGGAGCTCTCGGCCAACCGGGCCATCTCGGTGCGGGAGATCCTCGCCGGCAGCGGCGTGCCCGACGATCGCTTCGCCTCGGTCACGGGCAAGGCCGACACCGAGCCGCTGTTTCCCGACAACCCGTTTCTCGCGGCCAACCGCCGGGTGACGGTGACGCTCCTGTCGGAGGCGCCGGTGGTTTCGCGGAAGATGAAGTTCCCCTGACGGGGACGCTACTTCGACACCAGCAGCGCCCAGTAGACCCGGTATTTCGAGTTCGGCGCGTAGGCCGTGGCGATGCCCATGCGGGTGGCGTCGGGCGCCAGCATCACGGCATTGTGGGCCGGGCTGTCGCGCCACCCCGAGAACGCCTCCGCCAGGGTGTGGTAGCCGGCCGACAGATTGGCGCCGGCCGACGGGTGGCCGAGGCGCTCCATGGCGACCCGCACGGTCTGGGCGCGGCTCGGCCGATCGGCGGCCGCCATGGCGGCGGCCTCGGCTTCGGCGAGCTTCTGCAGTTCGGGGTCGAGGCGCAGCGCCGTGCCGCCGGTGCGGGCGCGGTAGGCCGAGATCATGTCGCGGGCCGTGGCCGCGTCGACCTGCGCCGCGGCGGTGGTCATCGGCCAGTACAAGCTCGGCAGGGCCGTGGCGGTCTCGAGGGGCTGCTGCGTCGCGCACCCCGTGAGCGTCGCTCCGGCGACGAGGCAGGCTCCGAAACACACGCCCCGGACACCCGAAAATCCCTGGCCCACCTGCTCACCCCTTCGGCATCTCGGCCTCCCGCCGGCCCGCCGATCCGTTCGCGTCGCCCCTCGGCTCCGCGAACGAACTGGCGATCCGGCCCATGGCCTCCTGGAACGGTTCGAGCCCCTGCACGACGACGTTGCTGGAGCCCGGACCCATGGCCGGGATCATTCCGACCTCGGACAAGGACTTGAACACGGCAAAGTTCAAATCGTTCTGCACCTTCAGGCCGAAACTCACGTCGATGATCATGGCGATGAGCTCGAACTCGAGGAACGGGTCGCCGATCTTGCGGAAGACCACCCGGGGCGGAGGCTCCTTCAGCACGTCCGGGTGGGCGCTGGCGCAAGCGACCAACATCTCGGCGGCGCGCACGGGGTCCTGGTTGCGCAGGACGTTGACCGTGATGGAGACCCGGCCGGTACGGTCGCCCCGGACCCGGTTCTTGACGATGCCGGAGATGAGGTTCGAGTTCGGCACGATGACGGCGGAGCGGTCGAAGGTCTGGATCTCCGTGGAGCGCACGGAAATGCGCTTCACGATGCCCTCGCTGTCGCCGATGAGCACCTGGTCGCCGACGCGGATCGGGCGCTCCCACAGGAGCAGCAGGCCCGAGACGAAGTTGTTGACGATGGATTGCAGGCCGAAACCGATACCGACCGACAGGGCGCCGGCCACGATGGTCAGTTTCTCGAGACTCAGGCCGAGATACGAGAACGCGAGCGCCAGGGTGAGCAGGAAGCCGCAATAGCCCGCGATGGTCGAGATCGAGTTGCGCAGGCCCGCATCGAGGTCGGTGGCCGGCAGGTAGGTGTTTTCGAGCCAGCGCTGGATCGCCCGGGTGACGGCCATGCCGAGCACGAGCAGGCCGACGGCCAGCGCGATGGTGGAGAGCGAGATGGTGACGTCGCCGACCTTGAATCCGAAGAAGGCGCTGCGCACGGAGGTGAACACGTCCGTCGAATCGAGGCCCCAGGGGGCGAGCGCCAAGAGGGCCGCGACCAGGATGAGGACGACGCGGGCGAAGCCCGTGGCCAGCACGGCGATCTGGTTCAGGGAGCGTTTGCGCAGGCCGGTGTTGGCCTGGAGCGCGGTCGCGATCTTGGTGTCGTCGCGCAGGGTCCCGCCGATGAAGGTGTCGGCGCTGCCGATGAACAGGAACAGCAGCACGAACAGGCTGGCGGTCCAGACGAGCTGGTCGATGAGGAAGGTCGAGAACGCGACGTAGCCGACGAGCGCGGCCGCGCCGATGACCGCCACCGCAGCCCAACCGAGGAGCCGGGCCGGGCCGCCGATGCCGGTGGCGGCCTCGGGGGCCACGTAGGGCCCGAAGCACGCCTCCTCCTTCTCCGCCGTGTCGGCGAAGCGGTGCAGGCCGATGGCGAGGATGAGGGCGGTGGCAATGGCGCCGAGGCCGCGCGTGGCGATGGAGATCGGCAGGGCCGCGGAGATCGCGGAGTTCAGGGCTTCGACGGATTTCACCACGGTGATCACCACCGCGATGCTCACCGCCAGGGTGGTGATCCGCGAGGCGGCCGCATCGGTCATCGTCGTGGTGCGCCAGGACGGCTTGTCGGGCGACAGCAGGGCGTCGGCCAGGGCCTCGACGAAGGCGATGAAGGCGAGCCCGATGAGGATCGCCCCGGCCACCGGCAGCAGCCGCATGGGCAGGAGGTTGGTGACGTCGAGGGCGTAGTAGACCGCATAGCTCCCGAGCACCGCCGGCACGGTGCCGAGGAGGAAGACCCGCCAGGCGGCCAGCAGCTTCTTGCGCTGTGACGGATCCGTGGCCTTGGCGTCGCGCCGACCGAGGCGCGGGGCGATGTTGCGGCGACCGAAATACAGGGCGATGGAGATGCCGAAGGCGATCCCGAGGAAGAGCAGGTTGGTGAGGGTGCCGTTGCGCGCGAACAGGTCGGCGGTGTCCGAGACGGCGTTCTGGAGTGCACGGACGTCGCGCGGGATGTCGGCGGCGATCCGCATCCACAGGTCCGGGGTGACCAGGGCGGTGGAGCGCTCGAACAGGCCGCGGGTGAAGGCCGCGCGGCGCTTGTTGGTGACCTGATCGACGATCTGGTCGCTCTGCACGAGGAGGGATTTCGCGAGGCGCTGGGTCTCGTCGATCTCGGCCACCGCCTGTTCGCGCTCCGTGCGCTCGCGGGCGACGTCCTCGCCCTCCGCCCCCTCCTTCGGCTTGGGGCCGAGCTGCGTCAGGCGTTCGCGGGCCGCCTCCAGGCGCGGCGTGGTGAGATCGATCACGTGGCGGATGCGGTCGGCGATGGCGTCGACGCCATCGCGCGCGCGGGTCAGGTCGCCGCTGCCGACAGTCTCGCCGGCGAGGATCTTTTCGCGGTGTTCGAGGTCGTCCTTCGCCTTGTCGAGGGTGTCGCGGACGGTCTTGATCTCCTCCGACACCACGGGCTTCGGGGCCGGGGGCTTGGCGGGTGCGGCCGGCTGGGCGACGGGTGGAGCAGCCGGCGCGGCCGGCTGGGCGGCGGGTGCCGCCGGCTGGGGCGCCTGTCCGAAGACCGCGCCGGGAACGAAGCTCGCGAGGCCGAGCCATCCCGCTGCCAGGACCGGGACGAGACGCAGCCTGCGCCCGGTCCCGCCGGGCATGCGACGCACCCTCCCCTCGGTGGGCCGATGAGCGGTCGGGGCGTTCGTCTCGTGCAAGGTGCCGTCCTTCGTGTCGGGGGCCCTGCCCGCTCGGAATGGCGCGGCGTGCCGGGGCGACGCTGCGGGATCGCACGAACGAGGCCAGGGCGATCAGGGTCGGGAGACGCGGCAATCGCCGAGCAATGGGGCGAAAGGCTGACCGTGCCCCGCCCCGGCCGCATCGCTGGCGTGCGGATCGCGGGCAGACGACCTGTGGGGAAACGAGCTGCCGGCCCGGCGACCCGTGGGCATCGCTCCTTGTGGGCATCGCTCCTTGTGGGCATGGCGTCGCGCGCATGCGGGGCGACCTTCACAAGCGTGTCATGCTGATATTAGACTAACCCGCGATGGACTTTGCCTTTTCGTATCGGTGCGAGGAGGTGGTGACGGTCGTCCGCGTCGAGGGACGTTGCCACCAGCCGGGCGCTTTCGCCCGATGCGACCGCTTTTGGCCTAAGCCTTCCGTGATTTCCGCCGCGCCTGCGCCGCTCCGACGGCGCCTTCTGCGCGCGCCCGCCCACGGGACGCACCGGTCCAAACTCCGAAAACGTTTGATCTTTCATCCGACAGGGGCAGCGCGCCGGGCGATTCCCGCGCGTTGTCCCCGTGTCGACCCGCCGAGAGGGGTGCGCCATGCTGGATCTCCAAACGCTCGTGCTGAACGCCGATTACCGGCCGCTGTCCTACAATCCGCTCTCGCTGTGGTCCTGGAAGGACGCCTTCACCGCCCTGTTCCTCGACCGCGTCACCCTGGTGGCGAGCTACGACGTCGAGGCACGTAGCCCGAGCCGCTCCCTGCGGGTGCCGAGCGTCGTCGCCCTCAAGAGCTACGTGACCCTGGCGCGCAGCCCGGCCTTCACCCGCTACAACATCTACCTGCGCGACACGTTCTCGTGCCAGTATTGCGGCCTGCGCCTGCCGTCCGGCGGGCTCACCTTCGATCACGTGGTGCCGCGCTCGCGCGGCGGGCTGTCGAGCTGGGAAAACGTGGTCGCGGCCTGTTCGCCGTGCAACCTGCGCAAGGCCAACCGCACCCCGGCCGAGGCCGAGATGCCCCTCTTGCACGAGCCGCACCGCCCGACCCGGTACGAGCTGCACCGCCGCCAGCCGGAATTCGACCACCGGCAGTACCACCACACCTGGGTGGACTACCTCTACTGGGATTCCGAGCTGGAGAGCTGATCAGAACCGGCGCGGCGGCTCGTTGTAGAGGGGCAGATTGAGGGAGCGCGGCACCCGCACCACGGGCAGAGGTGGGGGCGGCGGCAGGTAGGCCGGATCGCGATAGGCGATCTCGGGCGGCGGCAACGGCCGGTGACGGAGTTCTCCCCCCGCCTGTGCCGGGCCGAGACCGGCGAGGACGAGGCTGGCCGAGGCCAGTCCGGCGCTGAGGACGAGGCGGATCATGGTTCGGGCGTTTCCGGCATCGGTGAAATCGATCGGGTGCGGCACCCCTATCCTACCCCGCCAAAAGCGAGTGCCGCCTTAACAAGCCCGCGCGTGTTCCGTCCCATTGCGCAGCGGCCGGCCATCCACCGGAGACGGTGTCGAGGCACAATCAGAACTTCACGGCCGCACCGCCGCGCACGGTGTTGAGATTGACCTTGTGGCCGTCGAAATCGTTGAACAGCACGTACTGATATTCGGCCCGCAGGAGAATGTTCTGCGTCAGGGCGTATTCCATGCCCGCGCCAAGGGCGATGCCGCCGACGATCTTCTCCGTCGGCCCCTTGGAAATCGCAACTGGAGCCGCGGGGACGGTCTGCAACGCTCCGTTGGGGGATGATTGAACGCCAGGATAAGCCGGGTTGAAGCTGAGGTAATCGTGACGGGACACGTAAGCCGGTGCTCCCGCAGTCAGAGCTTGGTTGGCTGCATAAGTTCTGGCATCGTATCCATAGTTCTGTACCAGGACTTGGTCCGTAACGATGGCGCGGCCGATCGCAACGCCGCCTGTGACGAAGGGAAGAAAGCTGCCAAAACTCCAGCCACCACGCGCACGAATAGTTCCATAATCTTCGATTTTTGTGGTGGATTCACCAAAGAGATTGACCGTTTCCGCAATGCCGCCGGATGTCATCATAATTCGGCCGATGCCGTTCGATGCGACGCCCGTGCGATTGAAACGCGTGTAGTCCGCTTCGATGCCGACGACGGCTTCGTCGAACTGATAGTTGAATCCGGCGAACGCACCGTAGCTCGTTCCTTCGATACGCGTCGAAGGTATCGCTAGCAGATTCGAGGCCGAGAACTGGCTTTCGATATCGCGTGCTCGGAATTGGAGGGCCAGGATATCCTGGAAGACGTTCTTCTGCTGGAGCGCGGCCGACGTATAGCCGCCATGCCCACCGACATACACGCCATTCCAATCGATGATCGGGGCCGCCGGCTCGTAGTCCGGGCCGCGCAGGACGCCGTAATCGAGGTCGGCGGCGCCGGCGGTGGAGCCGGCGCCGAGGGCGAGCGTCGTCAGGAGCGCGAGGGTCAGGGTCCGCATCGATGTCGTCCTCAAGGCGTCAGATCGACTGGGTTTTTACTGAGCCTGTTCTGGAATGTGTACTTGAGTAACCTTAACGGAGCGTTTCGGTCTCCGAAGCCGGCCGGGCCTACTCGTAGGGGTTTCCGCTGCTCCACACCGTGGGCAGTCCCTGCAGGCTCGGAATGCCGTCGCGGAAGGCATAGCGCAGGCCGACGCGGACTTCGTTGGCGGCGAGATCCTTGAGGCTGCTGCCGGACCGGAAGGCGTCGAGGCCGGATTCGGCGCGCCCGAGATCGACGTAGCGGTAGCTCGCATCCAGGCTGAAGCCGGCGCCGAGCTCGTAGGCGACGCCGCCCGTGAGCGCCCAGGCGAGGTTGGTGACGGAGCGGTTGGGCCGGATCACCGCCGGGCGTGGGCCCGCGCCCGGCCCGCCGTCGCAGGCGTCGATGAGGCAGGTGGTCTGGGTGTAGCCCCGGCGAAACTCGTTTCGTGCGAAACCGACGCCGGCGCCGATATACGGGGTCAGGCCCCACCAGGTCCCGAGGTCGGCGTAGACGTTGACGAGGCCCGTGAGTGCGCCGAGGCGCCCGGCCTCGACGTTGTAGCCCGTGGCGAAGTTGGTGCGCGACGAGTACGCGCTGTAGGTCGAATCCTGGCGCTGGTCGAAGGTGGCGTCCACGCGCAGCCAGGGATTTATGCGGTAGCCGACGCCGCCGCCGTAGCCGGCCTCGCGGCTCAGGGTCCGCCGCACCAGGGGCGGCATGCCCGGATCGTTGGGATCGGGCAGCGTCGCGTCCGTCGGGCGCAGCGGAAAGCTCTCGGTGAAATCGGCGCGGAGATACCAGCCGCCGCCGATGGGCACGGGGGCGGCCTCCGGCGGCGGGGGCGGCAGCAGGTCGGCGCCCCACGCGGGCACGAGGGCTGCGAGCGACATCAGGGTCAAGGCCGATCCGGCGACCGCGGCGCACGTCCGCCCATGGGCGCGATGCGAAGGGCGCGTCTGCTGTGTCATGCTGTCCCCGAACCGTTTGCACCCTGTCCCGGGCGGCACGCACCCGTAGGGACCGACCTGGCTGTCGTCATGTGCGCGAGTATCGGAGAGGAAGGTTAGGAGCGGATTAAGCTTAACGCGATTGCGGCGAAGGTTTGCTGTCGCAAACCAAGACGGCGCGAACCGGAGGGTTCGCGCCGTCTTGGTCATGGGCGCTGTGACGCCCAAGGGTGTGTCAGTACTTGCGGATCAGCGGAACCGGCTCGGGCTGGTAATCGGCGATGACCGGAGCGGCGACGATACCGCCGAGCATCCAGCGCATGCCGATGCGCACATCGTGGGAGGTGACTTCCTTGAGCTTGTAGGAGGCGCCGGCACAGCCCGGATCGTTGAAGCAGCTCACCGAGCCGGTGCCGACATGGCCGAGGTTCATGTAGCGGTAGCCGAGTTCGAGCTTGAGGTTCGGCGTGACGCTGTAGCCGAGGCCGGCCATGGCCGCCCAGGCGAGGTTGGTGGTGCGCTTGGTGGCGGCGATGCCGAAGCCGCCGGCGGCCGAACCGGCGCCGGTGTCATTGAAGCCGTGCACCGTGTGGAAGGCCGAGCCGACGCCGCCGCCGATGAAGGGCGTCACGCCGTACCAGCTGCCGAGATCGACGTAGCCGTTGGCCATGGCGACCACGGTGGAAAGGTTGCCCTGGTCGTAGTCGATCCCCTTGGCCGGAACGCCGTTGCCGTAGGGCAGATCGAACTTCTCGACGAAGGAGAAGCGGCCGCCGCCCCGGAATTCACCGGTGATGTCGCCACGCAGGAAGCCGTTGAACTGGTAGCCGACGCCGCCGCCGCCGAAGAACTGGTCGCCCATGCTCTTCTGGTGGATCTCGTAGTTCGGCGGCAGTGCCTTGCCCGGCACGGTGGTCACCACCTTCTCGTAGCTCGCGGCACCCACGCCGATATCGCCGCGCAGGTACCAGCCGCCGCCGATCTCGACGGGCGGGGGCAGCGGCTCGGGCGGCAGGGGGGGAAGCAGGTCGGCGGCGTATCCGAGGCTGGGCGCTCCCACGCTCGCAAGGAGCGTGAACGAGCGCACCAAGGCAGACAGCTTGGAGCGGCGCATGGAATTCAGTCCTTCACTCGACCGTTTGCCGGGAGCGACGAGGCGCCGGCTCGGATGACGAAGGCATGATTGGCGCAACGGGGTTAAATCAGGCTTAACGTTAAATCTTATCCTTGCCGGACTATCACGAGACAAGTGGAGACTCCGGGTCAAGTCAGGCGGGCAGGCCGGCGTCGATCCGGACCGGTGCATCTGAACCTGCACCTGTGTAGACACGCGGCGATGCGCCCCGAGGATGTCCGTGCCCTTGCCCTGTTGCTCCCCGGCGTGGTCGAGGCCGCGCATCAGGGGCATCCCGATTTTCGCATCGGCGGCCGGATCTTCGCGACCCTGTGGGTCGAGGAGGAGCGGGTCGTCCTGAAGCTCACGCCCGGCGACCAGGAACACCTGCTGGCCGAGGCGCCGGACCTGTTCGCGCCCGTGCCGGGGGCATGGGGGCGGCGCGGCTGGACCAACCTCGACCTGTGGGACGCCGACGAGGCGGTGCTGCGCGACGCCCTGCTGGCGGCGTGGCGCAACGTGGCGCCGGCGGCCCTCGACGGGGATTGAGGGCGATCAGGCCGCGGCTTTGGCCACGGCGTCCACGACGGTGTCGACCACCTCCGATACCAGGGCGCGGTCGTCGCCCTCGGCCATGACGCGGATCACCGGCTCCGTGCCCGAGGCGCGGATGACGAGGCGACCGTCGTTGCCGAGGCGCTCGCGGGCCTGCGCGATGGCGGTCACGACCGAATCCGCCCGCAACGGCTCGCCTGCGCGGTAGCGGACGTTGCGCAGGATCTGCGGCAGTGGATCGAAGCAGTGGCAGACCTCGCTGACCGGCCGGTCGGAGCGCTTGACCACGCTGAGGAGCTGCAGGGCGGCCACCAGACCGTCGCCGGTGGTGGCGTAGTCGGACATGATGATGTGTCCGGATTGCTCGCCGCCGAGGTTGTAGCCGTGCTCGCGCATGTGCTCGAGGACGTAGCGGTCGCCCACCGCCGTGCGCGCCAGGGACAGGCCGATGCCGCCGAGGTAGCGCTCGAGGCCGAGGTTCGACATGATCGTCGCGACCAGCCCCGGCTGGGTCAGGCGGTCGTCCTCCTTCCACGAGCGGGCGACGACGGCCATGAGCTGGTCCCCATCCACCGACTGGCCCTTCTCGTCGACGATGAGAACCCGGTCGGCGTCGCCGTCCAGGGCGATGCCGATGTCGGCGCGGAGTTCCCGGACCTTGGCGGCCAGCGCCGCCGGCGCCGTCGAGCCGACATCCTGGTTGATGTTGAATCCGTCCGGCTCGACCCCGATGGCGATGACCTCGGCGCCGAGCTCCCACAGGGTCTCGGGCGCGACGCGGTAGGCCGCGCCGTTGGCGCAATCGACCACGATCCGCAGACCGTCGAGGGTGACGTTGCGGGGCAGCGAGCGCTTGGCGAACTCGATGTAGCGGGCATGCACGCTCTCGATGCGCTTTGCCCGGCCGAGATCGCGCGAGCCCGACAGCCGCTTGTGCATCTCGCCGTCGATGAGCGCCTCGATGGCGCGCTCCACGTCGTCGTTGAGCTTGAACCCGTCCGGACCGAACAGCTTGATGCCGTTGTCCTCGAACGGGTTGTGGGAAGCGGAGATCATCACGCCGAGGTCGGCCCGCATGGAGCGCGTCAGCATGGCGACCGCGGGCGTCGGCATCGGACCGAGCTGGAGCACATCCATGCCGACCGAAGTGAAACCGGCGATCAGGGCCGTCTCGATCATGTAGCCCGACAGGCGGGTATCCTTGCCGATCACCACCCGGTGACGATGGTCGCCGCGCTGGAACAGGAGCCCGGCGGCCTGGCCGACCTTGAGGGCGAGTTCGGGCGTGATCACGCCGTTGGCGCGCCCACGGATGCCGTCGGTGCCGAAATACTTGCGCGACATGGGTTCGCGATCCGTCTGCTGTCTGCTGCGGTGGGCCCGGAATCCGCCTCCGAGGCTATCCCGGCACGGTTAACGCGGCCCGGACATGCGTGAGCCCGCCGGGGGGCGGGCTCACGGGCTTATCCCAGGGGATTCGAGGCGTTCAGGCCTGGGGCTGTGGCTCCAGGCCGCCATCGGTCTCGCGCGGCCGGCCGCGACCGGCGGAGGGAACCGACGAGCCCCGGACGGTGCTTGAGGGACCATCGCCGGAATCGCGCACCGGCGGCTTGCCGGCGATGAGATTCTTGATCTCGTCGCCCGACAGGGTCTCGTATTCCAGTAGTCCCTGAGCGAGGGCTTCGAGGTCGTCCTTGTGCTCGCCGAGGATGCGGCGGGCCTCCTCCAGACCGGTCTCGACGAGGCGGCGGACCTCCGCGTCGATCTTCTGGGCGGTGGCTTCCGAGACCGTCTGCTGACGGCCCATGGACATGCCGAGGAACACTTCGTCGTTGTTCTCGCCGTACGCGACGGTGCCGAGTTCGGGGCTGAAGCCCCAGCGGGTCACCATCATGCGGGCGAGACGCGTCGCCTGCTCGATGTCGGACTGGGCGCCCGAGGTCACCTTGTCGGCGCCGAAGGTCATCTCCTCGGCGATGCGGCCGCCCATCATGATGGCGAGACGCGAGGTCATCTGCTCGAAGCTCATGGACAGCTTGTCGCGCTCGGGCAGCTGCATGACCATGCCGAGGGCCCGGCCGCGCGGGATGATCGTCGCCTTGTGGACGGGGTCGGTGGCCGGCACGTTGAAGGCGACGATGGCGTGGCCGCCCTCGTGGTAGGCGGTGAGACGCTTCTCATCCTCGGTCATGACCAGGGTGCGCCGCTCGGCGCCCATCATCACCTTGTCCTTGGCGTCCTCGAACTCGTGCATCGTGACGATGCGTTTTCCGCGACGCGCCGCCAGGAGCGCCGACTCGTTGACGAGGTTCATGAGGTCGGCGCCCGAGAAGCCCGGGGTTCCGCGCGCGATGACCTTGAGGTCGACGTCCGGTGCCAGCGGCACCTTGCGGACGTGGACGCGCAGGATGCGCTCACGGCCGACGACATCGGGATTCGGCACCATGATCTGGCGATCGAAGCGGCCCGGACGCAGGAGGGCGGGGTCGAGGACGTCGGGCCGGTTGGTGGCCGCGATGATGATCACGCCCTCGTTGGCCTCGAAGCCGTCCATCTCCACGAGGAGCTGGTTCAGGGTCTGCTCGCGCTCGTCGTTGCCGCCCCCCAAGCCGGCGCCGCGATGACGGCCCACCGCGTCGATCTCGTCGATGAAGATGATGCAGGGTGCGTTCTTCTTCGCCTGCTCGAACATGTCGCGGACGCGGCTTGCGCCGACGCCGACGAACATCTCGACGAAGTCAGAGCCCGAGATGGTGAAGAACGGCACGTTGGCCTCGCCCGCGACCGCCCGGGCGATCAGGGTCTTACCCGTGCCGGGAGGGCCGACGAGGAGAACGCCGCGCGGGATGCGGCCGCCGAGGCGCTGGAACTTCTGCGGGTCGCGCAGGAATTCCACGATCTCCTGCAGGTCCTCCTTGGCTTCCTCGACGCCGGCGACATCGTCGAAGCTCACGCGGCCCGACGCCTCGGTGAGGAGCTTGGCCTTCGACTTGCCGAAGCCCATGGCCCGGCCCGCGCCGGACTGCATCTGGCGGCTGAGGAAGATCCAGGCGCCGATGAACACGAGGATCGGCAGCCAGCTCACGAGCAACTGGATGAACCACGGCGTGTTGTCCGACGGCGGCCGCGCGGTGATCTGCACGCCCTTGCTCTGGAGCTTCGAGACCAGGCCGGGGTCGTTCGGCGCGTAGGAGGTGAAGTTGCCGCCGCCGACGTAGGAGCCGCTGACGTCCTGCCCGGAGATCACCACCGTCTGAATCTTGCCGGCATCGGCATCGTTCAAGAGCTGGCTGTAGGCGATCTCGGCGCCGCCGCCGCGATGTCCCGGATTCTGGAACAGCGTCACGAGGGCGAGCACGAGCAGGAAGATGACGACCCACAAGGCGAAATTGCGGAAGTTCGGGTTCATCGATCAATCCCTGGGGGGCATCCGGGCCCGCGACGCGAATGGGGCGGATATCAGTCCGGACACTCCGAGCCAATGTAGGCAGCCCCGCCCCCCTTGCCAAGTAAATCGCGTACTCCTGCGGCAAGGCGGTCCCCAGCCCCGTCGCCGCCGGTCCTGGCCGGTGCCGGCGCGAGGGTGAACCCCCTCCCCCGCGTCAGGGAAACCAGCAGGCCCGCCAGGGTCCGGCGCAGGGGCGCCCGATCCCGAAGAGCCGGGCGCAGGGCGTCGAGCACGAGGGATTCGATTCGCTCCAGGCGCGGCCGTCCCGCCCCGGCCTCCGCGAGGGCCAGGGCGACGACGCGGATGAGGACCGCGTCCGGCAGGTTCGCCAGCCCCGATGCGTCGAGGCGGACCAGGGTGGGAGCATCGGCCGGACGGTGCGCCGTGACGTAGGCGGCGCGGGCGGCCTCGGTGAGAGCTGCGTCGTCGCGGGCGCACCGCGCGGCAAGTCGCGTCAGGCGGGCGTCGCTCAAGCCCGCCTGGGCGAGGTCCGGCAGGAGGCGGCGCAGCCGGGCGCGGGCGAAGCGGGGATCGGCGTTCGACGCATCCTGGATGGGGGTGAGGCCATGGGCGATGCAATACGCCACGAGGCCGGCTTTCGGCAGGTCGAGGAACGGTCGTCCGAGGCGGACCCGACCGACGAGGGGACGCACGGCCCGCATGCCGGCGAGACCCGCCGGGCCGCTCCCGGCCAGCAGGCGCATCAGCACGGTCTCGGCCTGGTCGTCGCGGGTGTGTCCGGTGAGCACCCAATCGAGACCGAGCCGTTGCGCGTGGGCGCCCAGCAAGGCGTAGCGCGCCCCGCGCGCCGCCGCCTGGAGGCCGTGGGCCGGCTTCGGGCCGGTCCAGGCGAGGATGCGGTGCGGCAGTCCGAAGTCCCGCGCCAGGGTGGCGACGCCCTCCGCCTCGACGGCCGAGGCGGACCGCAACCCGTGATCGACGGTGGCGACGTGGAGCGGGATCGTGGGACCGACCCGCTCGAGGGCCTGCTTGGCGGCCTGCATCAGGGCCGTCGAATCGGGACCGCCCGAAACGGCGAGCAGCACGCCGCCATGCGGGATCGCGGGCGCGACGTAGGGAGCGAGCGCCGCCTCGATGGCGGCAGGGTCGAAGTCCGGCGCGGTCACGCCGCGCAGCGGGCGCGCTTCTGCTCGCGGGCCACACCCTGCCGCACGGAGGGGGCGGCACCGGGGAACTTGCGCTCGAGTTCGGCCAGCGTCGCGCAGGCCTGCTCACGGGCGCCGAGGGCGTTGAGCGAGGTCCCGAGCTTCAGCATCGCGTCCGGCGCCTGGGCCGAGCGGGCGTAATCCGTCGACACCTTCAGGAACTGCTCGGCCGCCTCGCGATTGCGATTGCGCTGGAGGTAGCTCTCTCCGAGCCAGTAGGTCGCCGCCGGCACCAGCCCGTCGCGCGGGTGGGATTGGATGAACTGGCGCAGGCCCATCTCGGCCTGCTCGTACTGCCGCTGCAGGATGTAGGCGTAGGCCGATTCGTAATCGGCGCGGGCGTCACCCGTGGCGGTGGCGGCGACGCCCGGGCGGGCCGGCGCCGCGATGGCGCCCGTGGTCGGTACACGCGACGGCGGCGTGAGATCGACGGGGCCGCCGAAGCCGGGCGGCGACAGGCCGGGCTCCTCGTCGTCGGCCTCCACCACCGTCGGCGGCACCGTGCGGGCGCGGGGCGCCTCGGCCAAAGGCGCCGCGGACATGGCGTTCGACGACATGGCGTTTGACGACATGGCGTTCGAGGGCGTCGTGGTGCCGAGCTGCATCGGTGCGCCCGGTCGGCCGGGGTTCTGGTCGGGATCGAAGGCGTCGCTGCGTTTGGCCGGCTTCTGCGGCGCCGGATTGCCGCTCGGGGATGCCGCACCGCGACCGCCCTTGGCCTCCTGCAGGCGGAACTCGACATCCTCCTGGAACTTGCGAAGCTGTTCCTTGAGCTGGCGGTTCTCGTGTTGGAGCGTCTCGATCTGCCCCGCCTGCTGGCGCGACTGGTTCTCCAGCCGGTTCAGGCGCACGACGAAATCGGACCCGTCCTGGGCCGCCGCGGGCGACAGGGCCGCGAGCGCGAGGCAGGTGACGACGAGGAGGCGACGGAGCATGGCGATCGGCACCGGTGAACGTGTCCCGCGAAGGCCATCGACTGGCCTCCCGCCCCATAACAGGTGTGCCGCATTGCGGCAAAACGCGGGCGCCCCGTTTCCGAAAGCGCCCGCCTCTCGCGTGATCAGGAACCGGCCCCGCGGTCGAGCACGGTGACAGCCCGCCGGTTCTGCGACCAGCACGAGATGTCGTTGCACACGGCGACCGGCCGCTCCTTGCCGTACGATACCGTGCGGATGCGGCCCGAGGCGATTCCGCGCGCGGCGAGGTAGTCGTTCACCGTCTGGGCGCGGCGGGCGCCGAGGGAGAAGTTGTACTCGCGGGTGCCGCGCTCGTCGGCATGGCCTTCGACGAGGAAGGTGTAGCGCGGGTAGCGCTGGAGCCAGGCCGCCTGTTTGTCGAGGGTGGCCGTCGCCGTGGACGTCAGGTCCGTCGAATCGGATTCGAAGAACACCCGGTCGCCGATGTTGACCACGAAGTCCTGGGCGCTGCCGGGCGTGCCCGCCCCGGCCCCGTAGGCCCCACCCGCGCCGGCGCCGAAGCCAGAGGCGTCGGCGAGATCCTTGTCGTTGCTGCAGGCGGCGACGCTGAGCGCGGCGCAGAGCGCCGTCGCGAGGCTGAACACGCGGGAGCGCGCGATCGTGGTCATGGTCCTGTTCTCCTCGAACGGCGCCGGCGCGCGGCGCGGCCCGATATCCGGGGCTGGTGCGGTGTCTTCAGCCCCGTTGTCTAAGCCGGGCAGGTTAAGCGAAGGTTCCGTCAACCTTGACGGAGCGTTTCCACCATCGATTCGCGGCAGATGACGTGCGAGCCCGCACGCCGATGCCGATGGGACTATCGTCATCCGACAATACGGCGGCGTCGGGACGGTTCGACCGAGCCCGATCTTTCGCGCAGTCGTGTCGCTTCACCGCAACGGTCGGCCTCGCGGCCGTGCGATCGCCCGGTCCGGATCTGCCGCGTTCGGTCAGGCGGCGCAGGCCGCCAACGGGGTCTCGGGCCGCGCGCCGGCTTCCATCGCGCAGATGGCCGCAATCGCCCCTTCAGCCGCGGCGCGGGCCGCCTTCAGAGGGGTGGCCAGATCGGCTCCAAGGAGGCAGGCCTGCTCCATCTCCAGGCAGCACCGCGACAGGTCGAAGAACCCGAGCGAACCGCTGACCGAGAGCAGCGTGTGAGCATCGTGGCGCAGGGCCAGGCGGTCGGTATCGGGCCAGCCAAGCCGCTGCGAGATCTCGATCCTGAGATGACCCAGGAGGTCCATCAGCCGCGCCTGGCCGAACACTCCTTCGAGCTCGGCCAGGGTCGCCGGATCGTAGACCGGCACCACGCCGGCGACCCGCGACGCGATGCCCGCTGCGAACGGAACATCGAGGGCCTGCGTGCTGTCGATCGGAGGCGCGGATGCGGGCACGGTCAAGCCACCGCTGGAGTTGAAAGAGGCTTAACCATTATCAGGATAGACGCGTCGTTGCAAAGAGTTGGGGCGAAGAGTTGGGACGGGTGATGGATTCCCACTGCCGGGTTCTGATCGTCGAGGATAACTACCTGCTGCTCGACATGCTCAGCCGTGTCTTCGATCAGGGTGGCCTGAGCGTCGTCGCGGTATCGAGCGGCGAAGCGGCGCTGACATCCATCCGCGAGACCGGCCCGACCATCGACTGGCTGTTCACCGACATCAACCTGCCCGGCCTCGTCGACGGCTGGAGCGTGGCCGACGCGTTCCGGGCGCTGCATCCCCGCCGTCCCGTGGTCTATGCCTCCAGCGGCACGTATCCGCGCAATCGCGCCGTCAGCGACAGCCTGTTCGTCGCCAAGCCGTTCCGGATGCAGCCCATCGCCGAACTCGCCCGGGGCATCGCCGCCGCATCGGGTCTGCGCGCCGCCGGATAGCCCGGGGCCGGGGATTCAGGTGAACAGAGCCCGCACCGCCGGGTCTGCCCGCCAGGCCGCGACGCGCGGACATACGAGGCGGTCCGCCGGATGCCGGGCGTAGGCGGAAAAGCTGCCGGCGACGAAGGCGGAGCGATCGAACAGAATCGGGGCCGCGCCCCATTTCCGCTCCCTGGGCTTGTAGTGCGTGGTTCCCGGGAGGCCGTAGCGCCGCGCGATCTCCGGATAGAGCGGCCAGACCGCATCCGACACGAGGTCGTCGGCGAGATAGTCCTCCGCCGCGACGGACAGGGGCGCGAGACCCGCCTCGCGGGCGAGGCGGTGGGCGATGTCGGCGAGCACGAACAGCTTCGGATGGTTGAGGACGTGCATGAAGCAGCCCCGCCGCGACCAGCGCGCGAGTTCCGCGTCCAGGGGAAACGCGAGGTCGCGCGCGCTGCCGAGGAGGTAGGTGCTGGCGTGGTCCCAGGCGTCGTAGTAGCCGAGCCGCGCGTAGACGTCGTCGCGGAACAGGCGGACGGTCTCCGCCACGGTGCGCCCTTCGAGGTACGCGCAGAGGGCGATGGCCGAGTGATACGGCCCCATGGGCGAACGCACGAGGTGGGTCGCCGACAGCGCGCCGACATCGCCGACATGGACCATGTCCGGGTGGAAGGCCGGAAACAGGATCGTGGGGAACAGGCGTAGGCGTGCATCCCCCTGTGCCAGGGCGTGAACGTTGCCGCCCGTGACGAAGCCCTCCGGGAAGAACTGAGAGAACACGTGGTCGAAGGGCGCGAGGTGGTCGCGCAGGTGCGTCAGGGTCGCATGGTCCCGCCGCAGGGTCGCCAGGGGGACGAGGCTGACGCGGGCCTCGGGCAGGAGCAGGCTGAGGGCGCGTGCGATGCCGTCGGCCTGGCAATTGCCCAGCACGGCGATACGGCGACCCGTTCGGTCCGGCTCTCCCGAAGCGACGGCCCGGCGCCATGGTCCCGCCCAGGATGGCGACCAAGAGCAGACGCGAGATCTGAACGATGAGACGGATCGCGCGAGGGTCTCGACCCGTGCGACGGCCCGGTGCGGCCAGCCTGTGAGCGAACGGATGAGAGGTGCCGCCGTGGTGATGAACCCTTACGCCGATCTACCGGCCGAGCGATTCTGGCGCAAGGCCGTGGCCGGAGTGCCGCCCTTCGCCCTGACGCCGGGGCCGAGCGGGGTGTTTCTCATCCCGCCGGGGGCCCGGGTCGCCACCGCGGGAAGCTGCTTCGCGCAGCACGTGGCGCGGGCGCTCACGGAGGCCGGCTTGGGCCGCTACCTCGCCGAGCCGGCGCCCCCCGGCCTGTCCGAGGCGGAGGCGGAGGCGCGCCAGTACGGCACCTATTGCGCCCGCACCGGCAACGTCTACACCGCGCGCCAACTGCTCCAGCTCTTCGACCGGGCCTACGGCACCTATCGCCCCGAGGTGACCGCGTGGACCCGGCCGGACGGACGCCTCGTCGATCCGTTCCGCCCCGCCGTCGAGCCCGATGGCTTCGCGGACGAAGTGGCCCTCCTGGCGTCGCGCGAAACGCACCTCGCGGCCGTGCGAACCATGTTCGCGGACCTCGACGTGTTCGTGTTCACCCTCGGGCTGACGGAGGGCTGGGAGCATCGCGCCGACGGGGCGGCCCTGCCCGTGGCGCCGGGCGTGATCGGCGACGCCTTCGATCCGGCGCGCTACGCCTTCGTCAACGCCCGTGCGGGCGCCGTGCGGGACGACATGCTGGCGTTCCTCGACCGGCTGTTCGCGGTGAATCCGGGCGCCCGGGTGATCCTCACGGTCTCGCCGGTGCCGCTTATCGCGTCCTACGCCGACCGGCACGTGCTCGTGTCCAACGCCTACAGCAAGGCGGCCCTGCGAGTGGCGGCGGAGGAGGTGGTCGAGGCCGCGCCGCGCGCGGTGTATTTCCCCGCCTACGAGATCGTCACCAGCACGGCCAATGCCGGCCGGTACTACGCCGAGGATCTGCGCTCGGTGACGCCCGAGGCCGTCGCCCACGTCATGCGGGTGTTCCTCGGCGCCTTCACGGATGCGGCGCCTGTGGCCCGGGTGCCCCACCCGCTCGGCCTCGAATACGCCCGCGCGGCCGGCGTGATCTGCGACGAGGAAGCCATCGAACGCAGCCTCGCCTGAGGCCGTCCGGCCCCTACTGCAGGTGCTTGAAATAGGTGTCGCCGGCCGCGCGCTTCAGTTCGGCGCCGGCCTCGGCGCCTATACGGGCGGCATCGGCGACGGAGCCCGCGCGCTGGACCGCCCAGTGCGCGCTGCCGTCGGGCAGGAACAGCAGGCCGTCGAGGGACAGGCTGTCGCCGTCGATGCGAGCCAGCGCCGCGATGGGGGTGCGGCACGAGCCGTCGAGTTCGGCGAGCAGGCCGCGCTCGGCGGCGAGTTCGGCCGTCGCCCGTGCGCTGACGAGGGGGGCGAGGAGGGCCCGCACGTCGGAATCATCCGCGCGGCACTCGATGCCGAGCGCGCCCTGCGCCACCGCCGGCAGCATCTCCTCGACGGCGAGCACGGAGCGGGCCATGTCGGCCATGCCGAGGCGCTCCAGCCCACACAGGGCCAGGAGGGTGGCGTCGCAAGTGCCCTCCTCCAGCTTGCGCATCCGGGTGTTGGCGTTGCCGCGTAGGGGGACGATGCGGAGATCCGGCCGCCGCATGAGCACCTGGGCGGCCCGGCGCAGGGACGAGGTGCCGATGCGGGCGCCGGACGGCAGGTCGGCGAAGCCGGATGCGCGCGGCGACAGGAACGCGTCGCGCGGGTCGTCGCGCTCGAGGATGCAGGCGATCACGAGCCCTTCGGGCAGCCAGGTCTCCACATCCTTCATGGAATGCACGGCGACGTCGACCACGTCGGCGAACAGCGCCTGTTCGAGTTCTTTGGTGAACAGCCCCTTGCCGCCGATCTCCGAGAGCGGCCGGTCCAGGATGCGATCGGCCACGGTGTTGACCACCACGATCTCGGTCTCGAGCCCCGGATTGGCGGCCACGATCTTGTCCCGCACCATCCCGGTCTGAGCGAGGGCCATAGGGCTGCCGCGCGTGCCGATGCGGAGGGGGCGCTGGGTCTTGGGCGAAGTCATCGGCGCGGATCGCTCCGGGTGGGTGTCCTGACACCGTGGTACGCAGTCCGCACGGCCCTGTCACCGGGCATCCGGGGGCCGCACGGCGCATGCGAAGCGGGTTTCGCACAAGCGGCCCCGGTTCCGCCTCGAACCCCGCTGGGGCGCGCGTGAGCAGGTCCGCTCGCGACGAGTCGATCGGTTGCGTTATCGCAAACTTAGCGATTCATGACGCCTCCTGGTTGCAAAGCTTGGCGGGGATGCGGCCGGATGAGAGTGAGCAAGCTGGAGCGCTACTATCAGGCCGAGTTCGGCCCGCGCGACGATCCCGGCGCGCCGGAGCCGGCGCCCGTGCGATCCCGCGCGCCCGAGCGGATGCGCGGTCGCCGCCGCGGGCCCGGCCCGGTCAAGCTCGTGCTGCTCCTCGGCGGGGTCGGCTTCCTCGGGGCGTCCCTGCTGATGCCCTGCGGCTCCGGCGCCAGGCCGGTTTTCCTGCCGCAGGGCCTCGTCGCCGCCGTCTGTGCCCGACAGGCGGTCATGGGCCACATCCGCGGACTGGACGATCGTTTCCGCTCCATCGCCGGCGCCCTGCGCTAGGGCTGCGCCCGACCACATTGGGTCGGGACACATGGTTAGGTCTTTGTTTTGCTGCGTTCTTTTCTACCGAACCGGTATCGGATCCGGCGGTGAGCGCTCCTGGGCCGTTCCGGCCGCTTGCCCGAATTCCATCGCGAGATCCCAGCCATGACACCCACGTCCGACGCCTCACGCCCACCCGGGCTCGCCGACCCGGCCCCGTTGCGACGCACCGACCGCGACGGAGCCGCGGCCTTCGCCGCGGAGCGCCGGCGCCTGCGGGAGGCGCACGCGACGGAGCCGAAACGGGGCGGGATCGGCTGGAAGTTCGGCCTCGCCGTCGATCTCGCCCTGCTGTCCCTGCCGATTCCGGCGGTGATCGTGGTGCCCCCGCTCCTCGAATGCCGGCACCGGTCGGTCCATGTCGGCTTCTTCGCGGGCGATTCGTTCGAGGCCTGCGCCAGGCGCCGGATCGCCGCCCGCTGGAACCACCTCGATGCGCGCATCAAGATGATCGTCCGCAACTCCGGGCAGTGAGGTCTCGCGTCAGCGGTCTCGCGTCAGAAGGCCTGAAGCGTCAGTTCCGTGTGCTCAACGCTCGGCGGCGCCTCGAAGAACGGCGAGACCATGGCGCGGTAATCCTGCCAGGCCTGGGAGCCGGTGAAATCCTTGGTGTGGTTCTCCAGGGTGTCCCACTCGATGAGGAGGCGATAGCGCTGCGGCTTCTCGATGGAGCGGCGCACGGCGAAGCTGCGGCAGCCCTTGGCGTCGCGAAAAATCTCGGCGGCCCGGGCGATGCCGGCCTCGAAGTCGGATTCCGTGCCGGGCTTGAGGTCGATCTGCGCGATTTCGAGGATCATGGCGGGTCCTTTGTTCGGGGAGGGGTCAGCGCAGGGGGCGGCCGAGGGTGCGGGCGAGGATGCGCTGCGGGCTGCGCTCGGGGTCGGCCTGGTCGGCGACCCGGAGGTAGGCGGTCTGTTCCAGCATGTAGCGGCCGCCCATTGCGCCGTGCATCACCAGGTCGGAGAACGTCACCCAGGTCTGGCCCGGCGCGAAGCGCACGTCGGCCTGCGGGGCATCGGCCTGATAGGCCATGTCCTGCTTCAAAGCGTCGTGCAGATGCAGCATCAGGTGGTCGTATTCCGAGCGCCGCGCCTTGGTGATCTTCAGAGCCGCGAGCAGCCGCGCCGAGAGCGGCGAATAACCCGGAAGCTTCGGCGCGAACTTCTGGGCCATCGAGGCGAAGTCTTCGCCCACCCGCCACAGGCGCGGCTGACCTTCGGGGTTGATGTTGCGGAAGATCCGAAGAATGCGCTTCTCGCCGATGGGGTTCGACGGGAACGCGTCGACGTGCAGGCGGGTGTCGTCGCGCCGCCAGCTCAGCTTGCGCTGGTCCACCTCGAACGGGCGGTAGGAGGTGCCGGCCAGGGCGATCTTGCCCGCATAGGTCGGGAGATACCGGGCGATGAGGGCGTCCGCGAAGTCGCGGTAGCGGATGAGAAGCTGGCGCAGTGCCTCCTGTTCCTCAGGGGTGCCGGCCGCGCCCCGCAGGCTCGCGGCCTCGCCCCGGATGTTCACGTTCTTCGCCTTGCCGTCGGCGAAGGGCCGTTCGACGAAGCGCTCCTCGAACGGGCTGAACGGAAAGTCGAGATCGGGGAACATCAGGACCGCCCCGCCCTCCAGGGCATCGACCAGGGATGGCGCACCGGGGGCCGAACCTTCTCGGGAGACGGAAACGATCGGGCTGATCATCGCGGGCGGCGTCCTGGGTTTCCGGCGGGTGGAGACGGGGTTTATCCGAAGGTGACGCCCGAGACCAACCCGGCCGTCGGGCGCGCGAATACCGGTGGATGACGGCTCTGGCCGGTTGTCAGGGTGCGGCAGGAGGCTCAACCATGCGGTTCCCGTTGCGCGCAACTTCACGGCGCGCGGCACGTTTGTATGGCGGTCCGAGATCCGAGCGCGGATCCGGCACCGGCAAGGAAGCCAGCATGGCGACGTTGAAGGAATTCGAGGAGTCGCTGCGCGAGCACGGGATGCTCATGGCGCTCGCCCTGCTGGAGCGCCTGCGCGAGCGTGACCGCGCCACCCGCACCATCAAGCCGGCGCGCCGCCTCACGGGGCAGAAGATGACGCCCGAACTCGCCCGCGTCATCCTCGACCTTCACGCCTCCACGGGCATGACCCAACAGGAGATCGCCTTCAAGGTCGGGGTCAACCAGGGCCGGGTCAACGAGGTGATCAAGCGCGGCAAGTGGCTCGATGACGATCCGAACGCCCCAGAGGCCATCGCCCGTGACAAGGCCAAGGCCCGCCTGCGGGCCGAGCCCGTGGCGAAACGTCCGCCAATCAAGCGCAGCGTGAAGCCTGCCGCGCGGCCGGGGGCCCCGGCGCGGCGTCCGAGCCCCCAGGGCCAGCTCATCTTCGGGGATCTCTAGGACGGCGCGGTGTCCCGCCGCAGGATCACGGGGCACGGCGAAGCGTTTTCCCATGTGCCGTGGACGGGTCCACGGCGTGAGGGATCGATCATGACGCGCATACTTCTCGCGCTGATCTGCGTCGGCGCGGTCAGCCCGGCTTTCGCACAGCGGCCGTCCACCACCACCATGAGCTGCGCCCAGGCGAAAGGCATCGTCGGGCGGGAGGGCGGCATCGTCCTTGGCACCGGCGGCCCGACCTACGACCGCTTCGTCCGAGACCGCAGCTTCTGCGAGATCACCGAGATCACGATTCCGGCTTTCGTCCCTGCGGGCGACACGCCGCGCTGTTTCGTCGGCTATCGCTGCAAGGAGCCGGGCCGCGGCGACCGCTTCGACGACGAATCCTGACGGTTCGAAATGAAAGCGCCCCGGCCCTTCGGCCGGGGCGCCCCGCTGGCTTTGAGAGCGGAGCGGCGTTTACGCCGCCTGCTGTACCGAACCCTCGATGGTCGGGGTCGCGGACGCGCGACCCGTTGCGATCTGGATCTGGCGCGGTTTCTTCGCCTCCGGGATCTCGCGGACGAGATCGATGTGGAGGAGGCCGTTCTCCAGCACCGCACCCGTCACCTGGACGTAGTCGGCGAGCTGAAAGCGGCGCTCGAAGGCGCGCGCGGCGATGCCCTGGTGCAGGAACGTAACCGGCTTGTCGGGATCGGTCGCACGCTCGCCCTTCAGCGTCAGCGCGTTCTCCTTGACCTCGATGGCGAGATCGGAGTCCGTGAACCCTGCGACCGCCACCGTGATCCGGTAGGCGTTCTCGCCGGTGCGTTCGATGTTGTAGGGCGGATAGGTCGGGGCCGGATCGGCGGCGACGTACTGGTCGAGGGCCGAGAACAGGCGGTCGAAGCCGACGGTTGAGCGATAGAGGGGAGCAAGATCGAACTGGCGCATGACATATTCTCCATAAGAAGCAACATGCTTAGATCGGGTCCGCCCGAGGGCCGGACCTGTCGCACCGCCGTAACGGCCGGTGCCTCCGTGATATTGGCGGAGTCGTTTGTCTTCGCAAGAGCCTGAAACCCGCGCGTCGCGGTGTTTTTCGCAATTTTTTCGATGTGGTGACAGGCCGGAAGGGATGGCATGGCACAAGAGGCGCACCGGTGGGGTAAGGCCTGCCGCACGAGGATCGGCCGATGCTGACGCTGGGTTCAACACCCGACAATCCTGTCCCGCCCGGCGGCGCCCTGAAGGCGGTCCGCACCGAGGACGGCGTCGAGCTGCGGGTCGCGCATTGGCGCCCCACCACCCGTCTCGTGAAGGGCACCGTGTGCCTGCTGCAGGGCCGGGCCGAGTTCATCGAGAAATACTACGAGACGGTCGGTGATCTGCGCGGACGCGGCTTCGCCGTCGTGGCGTTCGATTGGCGCGGCCAGGGCGAATCGCAGCGCCAGGTCGCCAACGCGCACAAGGGCCACGTCGCCCGGTTCGACGATTATCGACGCGACCTCAAGGCCGTCGAGGAGGCGGTCCTGCGGCCCCTGATGCCGCATCCGCATATCGGTCTCGCGCATTCCATGGGCGGCGCCGTGGCCTTTACCGGGGCCTACGAGGGCTGGCTGCCGTTCAGCCGGATCGTCACCGTGGCGCCGATGCTCGCCCTGCGCATGGTGCGCTGGCCGGCCGGCGCCTCGGCGCTCGCGCGCATCCTCCACCGCCTCGGCCTCGGCCGGCGCTACATCCCGTTCGGAACGCCGACCTCCATCGCCACGAAGCCGTTCGCCCGCAACCGCCTCTCGAGCGACCCGGTGCGCTATGCCCGCAACGCCGCGGCGGCGCGGGCCGTCGGGGCCGGGGCCGTGGGCGATCCGACCATCGCGTGGCTCGCGGGCGCCTTCCGCACCATGCGGCGCCTGCGCGACCGTCGGGTGGCCGCATCCATCGCGATCCCGGCCCTCGTCGTCGGCGCGGGGGCGGACCCTGTCTGCGAGACGCGGGCGACGGAGCGGTTCGCCCGGCTGGTGCGCGGGGCGCACATCCTGGTCCTACCCGGCGCCCGCCACGAGATCCTGTCGGAGACCGACGCGATCCGGGACGATTTCTGGGCGGCGTTCGACGCGTTCGTGCCTGGCACCGTCGTCGAGTCGACCATGACCGCCGGGGCCTACACCGATGCCTGAGACTGTTTCCGGATGATCCATTCGGAGACAGTCTCAGGCAGCCCGCGCGGCGCCTGAGCGAAGCTCAAATCCGCATCGCGAAGCGATCAGCCGGATTTGATATGAGCCCTACGGGTTGAGGAGACGAAGGGCCTCGGCGTGCAGTGCCCGGTCGCCAGCGGCGACGATGCGGCCGCCGGCGGCGGCCGGTCCGCCGTCCCAGGCGGTGATGACGCCGCCCGCCCCCTCGACGATGGGGATGAGGGCGACGATGTCGTAGGGCTTGAGCCCGGCTTCCACCACGAGATCGACCTGGCCCGCCGCCAGCATGCAATAGGCGTAGCAATCCGTGCCGTAGCGCGACATCCGCACGGCCGCCTCGATGGCTGTGAAGCCATCGCGCTCGGGGCCGTCGGCGAACAGGCGCGGATCGGTGGTGGCCAGCAGCGCGTGCTTCAGGACCGTACCGCGCCGGGCGCGCAGGATCCGCTCGCCCCGGGAAGAGCGCATCCGCGCCGTGGCGCCGTCGCCGGAGAAGCGTTCCCCGAGGAACGGCTGGTGCATCAGGCCGCGGACAGGCACGCCGTGCCGGGTGAGGCCGATGAGGGTGCCCCAGGTCGGCAGGCCGGCGATGAACGCACGGGTGCCGTCGATGGGGTCGAGCACCCAGACGCATTCGGCGTCGAGGTTCTCCGAACCGAACTCCTCCCCCAGGATGCCGTGGGTCGGGAAGCTGCGGCGGATCAGGCCGCGCAGGATCACCTCCGCCGCGCGGTCGGCCTCCGTCACGGGGTCGAAGGTCCCGCCATGGCCCTTGTCGTCCATGCCGAAGGCGGCGCGGAAGAACGGCAGGATCGCCTGCCCGGACTCGGTGGCGAGATCGTCCATGAACCGCGCGAGATCGACGACGCTCATCGAAACTTCCTGTCCGGGACCCTGACGGCAGCGAAGCGGACGCGACGCCTCGCCGTCAAGTCCCGACGGACACGCGACCCGCGATCGGACGGGCGCCCGGCACCTAGACGGGCACGGGCGCACCGACGGGATGCGCGGCCGGACGCTCCGCCGCCACGGGGTCCGGGGTGGCCGGATCGGCGGCGGCCACGATGGCGTCGATGGCCCCGCGCAGGGAGGTGACGTGCATGTCCGCCGGGATCGCCCGGCGCTGGGCCGCCTCGTCGAGACCGTTCTCGTCCGCCTGCCACAGGCCGACGACCAGGCGGGCCCGGGGCAGCTTGCGCCGCAGGCGTTCGGCCAGCCGCCGGAGGTGGGTCGGCTCGCCGCTGATCGCCGTCGAGACGATGCAGGCGAGGCGCGCCGGGCCTGGATCGAAGGTGTCGATCCGCGCCCGTGCCAGCTCGGCGAACGGTACCGTGCGGGCGCCGATCCCGCGCGTCCGCAGGAGCTGGGCCAGGATCGCGCAGGCGGATTCGTCGACGAAGCTGCGCCCCGACACGCACAGGACGGTTCCGGGCTCGGCCCAGGCCGCGGTGATGCCGGTCCGGGCCTCCTCGGCGTCAGAAGGCTCGGCCCCCTCGTCCTCGCGCTCCGCGAGATCCTCCACGAGGCCGGCCAGACTCTGGCGGATGTCGGCTTTCTGCTCGGTGGTGAGCACGCCGCGCGCCGCGTCGCGGGCGGCGAGTTCGAGGCCCCGGATCACCACCTCGTCGTAATAGGCCGCGAGCGAGCAGGACTTGAGGATGAGTTCGGCGTGCTCTTGCACCTCGTCGGCATCGCCCGCGAGGATGCGCTGGTAGAAGTTCTCCACCGGCGTCAGGGCGGGCCGGTCGCCGAACAGCACGTCGAGGAATTCGAGCTTGTCGACGTGGCGCCCTAGCACCACGAGGCAGACGGTGAGCGGCGTCGACAGCAGCAGGCCGACGGGCCCCCACAGCCAGGTCCAGAACAGGGCCGAGACGAGGACGGCGAACGGCGACATGCCGGTGGAGTGGCCGTACAGCATCGGCTCGATGAAGTGGCCGACGAGGGGCTCGAGGATCGCGAACAGGATCAGCGTCTCGACCACCATGGTCCAGCCCGGATCGACGGCCGCGGCCAGGGCCAGGGGAAACACCGCCGACAGCACGGCGCCGATATAGGGCACGAACCGCATCAGGGCCGAGAAGATGCCCCACAGCACCGGGCTCGGCACGCCGATGACGTAGAGGCCGACGCCGACCACGAGGCCGAACGAGGCGTTGAGGGCGAGCTGCACGAGGAAGTAGCGGCTGAGCCGCTTGGCGGCGTCGTCCATGGCGACGGTGGTGCGGTGCAGGTCGCTCGATCCGGCGAGGCGGATCATGCGGTCGCGCAGGTCCTCGCGTTGCATCAGCAGGAACAGCAGCACCACGAAGACGATGCCGATGGTGGCGAGGGGATGCAGGATCGGCGACAGCAGGGTGCCCGCCATGGTCAGCGCGTCGGGTGCGCGGTCCTTTACCTCGACGAGGATCGCTTTCTCGGGCGGCGGGGCGGCCGGGGCCGCGTCGGGCTTGGGTTCGGGTTTCGGCTCCGGCTTCGGGCCGTCCTGATGCATGGTCCGGCCGATGCCGGCGACATACTCGGCCATGCGGCCGGCCGGGGTGTCCTTGAGGCCCTCGACCTTGCGCTCGATGGTGGTGCGGTAGCGCGGGACATCGCCGGCGATGTCGGCGAGCTGGACCCCGATGAGGGCGCCGAGGGCACCCACGACGCTGAGCGTCATCAGCACCGAGGCGGCCACCGACAGGAAGCGCCCGAGGTGCCAGCGCCGCAGCAGGTTCACCAGGGGGCCGAGGACGAAGGACAGCAGGATCGCGATGGCGATGGGAATCAGCACGTCGCGGCCGAGATAGAGGCCGGTCACGATGAGCGCGGCGACGATGAGGGGCGAGCTCATGGTCGGGGCCGGCGTCTCGGCAGCGGCGATCCGGGTCGGGCGCGGCGGAATCAGCGGGGGTTTCGTGGTGGGTCTCGTCGCCATGCCGGTTCCGTCTCGACGCTACGCCGGCCGCCCTCGGATCGGGCGCCGCGTCTGGGGAACGGTGCGGCGCCGCAAAACGATCCCTCCGCGGGATGCTCTGGATCGCGGCTCCGTGATCAGGCGACGAACGGCGCCAGGGTGAAGCCGGCCTCCTCCAGGGTCCGGCGCACGGCGCCGGCGGTCGCCACCGCATGCGGATCGTCGCCGTGGACGCAGACCGTGTCGATGGCGACGGGAATGCGGCGGCCGGACAGGGTGAGGAGCGCGCCCTCCTCCACCATGCGGCGGGTTCGCTCGGCCACCTCGACCGGGTCGGTGATGACGGCGCCGGCCTGGCTGCGGGGCGCGAGCTGCCCGTCCTCCGCATAGGCGCGATCGGCGTAGATCTCGCGCGCCACGGTCAAGCCCGCCGCCTCGGCCGCCCGTTCGGCTTCGAGGCCCGGCATCACCATCACGACGAGGCCGGGATCGACGCCGCGCACCGCCCGGACGATGGCTTGCGCGACGCCGGCTTCGGCGTTGGACAGGTTGGCGAGCGCCCCGTGCGCCTTCACGTGTGTGACGCGATGGCCGGCGAGCGCGGCGCAGGCCTGCAGCGCACCGATCTGATAGGCGACATCCGCTTCGATCTCGCCGGGCGTGGCGCGGATCACCCGCCGTCCGAAGCCGCGCAGGTCGTCGAAGCCCGGATGGGCGCCGAGCGCCACCCCGCGCGCCTTCGCGGCCCTAGCGGTGGCGACCATGATGGACGGATCGCCGGCGTGGAAGCCGCAGGCGACGTTGGCCGAGGTGACGATGTCGAGGAGCGCGGGATCGTCGCCCAGGGTGTAGGCGCCGTAACCCTCGCCGAGATCCGCGTTGAGATCGATCCGCATGCAGGTCTCCGTTCGAGGGCTGCCCTGGAATGCTCGGGGCGACGCGGGGTTGCGGATGCCCGAACCCTCATTCGCACCGGCGCTCGCGAGACTCTGTCTTCGGGATTTTTCACGGAAGTATCGTCCCGTTCTATAAGACCTTCGGACGCCGAGAATACAAATACAAGTCGCCGCGAGCGGCGGATTTAACACGATCTTAGGCGTTTTCCCGCAACCTGACGCTGCGTGTCGAAGACCAGCGAGAGATGGATGTCGGGTTTGAGCCTCCTGCACGGAGCCGTGGCGTCCCCCTCCGGGACCGGGCTGCGCGGCGTCGCGGCGGAGATCGCGGAACTCAAGCGCATCTCGTCGGAGAAGAGTCGCCGCATCCAGGGCATCACCGGCCAGGTCAAGATCCTGGCCCTCAACGCCCTCATCGAGGCGGCGCGGGCGGGCGAGATGGGACGCGGGTTCGCCGTGGTCGCCCAGGAAGTCCGGGCCATCGGCGGCGAGGTCGAGGGCATCGCCCGAGCACTCGAGGCCGAGCTGTCCGACCGGATCGCCGGGCTGCAGGCCCAGGTCGAGGATCTGTCGACCCGCACCCGCGACGACCGCCTCATCGATCTCGCCCTGAACGCCGTCGAACTCATCGACCGCAACCTCTACGAGCGCACCTGCGACGTGCGCTGGTGGGCCACCGATGCGGCCATGGTGGCGTGCGCCACTGCCCCGACGCCCGACAGGGTGGCGCACGCGACGGCGCGCCTCGGCGTGATCCTCGACGCCTACACGGTCTACCTCGACCTGTGGCTGTGCTCGCCGGAGGGTATCGTCGTCGCCCATGGCCGCCCGGAGCGGTTCCACGACGTGGTCGGCCGGGACGTCTCGGCCGAGTCGTGGTTCCGCGAGGCCGCCGGCCTGCGGGACTGCGATTCCTACGTCGCCGCCGATGTCGCGCGGCAGCCGCGTCTCGGCAACGCCCAGGTGGCGACCTACTGCGCCGGTATTCGGGCGGGCGGCGTGAGCGATGGGCGGCCCGTCGGCGTGCTGGCCATCCATTTCGACTGGGAGGCGCAGGCGCGCGCCATCGTCGAGGGTGTGCGGGTGGCGCCGGAGGATCGGGGCCGGACCCGGGTGCTCCTCGTCGATGCCCGGTGCCGGGTTCTTGCGGCCTCCGACGGGCGCGGCGTCCTCGAAGAAGTCCTGCCCCTCCAGAAGGCGGGCCGTGCGAGCGGCGCGGACCGTGATCCGCGCTCGGGCGCCGTCACGGCGTTTCACCGGACGCCTGGCTACGAAACCTATGCGGGCCTCGGCTGGTACGGCGTCATCGTCCAGGGGGCGGAGCCGTGAACCCGGCTCATACAAGAACAGGCATCGCCGGCCCGTCCGCGACCGCGAACACCCGGCGATAGCGCGCGATCTGGTCCGCCGGCCCGATGGCCTTCGATGGGTTGTCGGAGATCTTCACCGTGGGCCGCCCATCCGCCGTGATGACCTTGCAGACGATGGAGATCGGATCGAGGCGCCCATCCGGCACGAGGCCGCGGAAGTCGTTGGTCAGCAGGGTGCCCCAGCCGTAGCCGATGCGCATCCGCCCGTGGAAATGCGCGTGGATGGCCTCGATGGTCTCGACGTCGAGGCCGTCGGAGAAGATCGCCAGCTTCTCGCGGGGGTCGCAGCCCCGCGACCGCCACCACGCGATGGCCTCCTCTCCGCCCGCGATGGGCTCCTTCGAATCGATTCGGATGCCCGTCCAGGCGTTCATCCATTCGGGGGCGTGCGCGAGGAAGCCGCTGGTGCCGTAGGTGTCCGGCAACATGACCAGGAGATTGCCGGCGTAATCCTGCTGCCAGTCCGCCAGCACGTCGTAGGGGGCCCGCGCCAGGGCCTCGTCGCCGTCGGCCAGCGCCGAATACACCATGGGCAGTTCGTGGGCGTTGGTGCCCACGGCCTCGACCTCGCGGCGAAGCGCGATGAGGCAGTTCGAGGTTCCGAGGAACCGGTCGCCGAGGCCGGCCCGCATGGCCTCGACGCACCAGTCCTGCCACAGGAAGCCGTGGCGGCGGCGCGTGCCGAAATCGGCGATGGACAGGTCCGGCAGGGCGCGGAGGCGCTCGATCTTCTCCCACACCCGGGTCATCGCCCGGGCGTAGAGCACCTGGAGTTCGAGCTTGCCCATGTGGCGTACGACGCCCCGGCTCCGCAGCTCGTTGAGGATGGAGAGGGCCGGTACCTCCCACATCGACGTTTCGATCCACGGGCCGTGGAAGGTAAGCACGTACTGCCCGTCGCGGGCCTCGAGTTCGTATTCGGGCAGCCGGAACGTCTCGAGCCAGTCCATGAAGTCGGGGGCGAACATCTGGCGCTGGCCGTAGAAGGTGTTGCCGCGCAGCCAGGTCGATTCCCCCCGGCTCAGCGTGAGGGTGCGGGCGTGATCGAGCTGCTCGCGCAGTTCCCCGGCATCGAGGAAGTCGGCGAGCCGCACGCTCTTCGACCGGTTCTGGATGCCGAAGGTGACCCGGGCGTCGCGACGGCGGCGGAAGATCGATTGCGCCATCAGTAGCTTATAGAAATCGGTGTCGAGCAGCGACCGGACGATGGGATCGATCTGGAAGTTGTGGTTGTACACCCGCGTCGCGAGGTCGATCATGGTCGGGCACCGTCCGGCGCGGGACCGAGACGCCCGCTCAGCCGCGAAAGGCGCATAGGCCTCGCCTCCGAGTCAATCGGCCGACCGGATGCCGGAACGCGAAAGGGCGGCCCACCCTCCGGTAAGCCGCCCCTCGCAAAACGCGACGTGTGAGACGATCAGGCCAGATCGACCTTCTTGGTCTCGGTCTTGGGCGACTCGCCGGTCAACGCGGCCTTCACGTAGCCGTAGATGTGCAGGGCGGTGGCGTTGGGGCTGTCCCAGTACTCGCCATTCTCCGGGTGGACGCGGATCAGCGCGACCTCGGGGTCGTCCTTGCCGTTGGGGAACCAAGTCTTCAGGCTCTCGGTCCACTTGTCGTCGATGACCTTCTGGTCGGTCACGATCTCGGCCTTGCCCGCCACGGACACATAGGTCTGGCTCGACGGGTCGGAATAGGCGAGGTTGATCTGGTTGTCCTTGCTGATCTCGGCGGTCTTGGGCGAGTGCAGCTTGGAGAAGAACCACAGGTCGCCGTTCTCGTCCGCCTCCTGGCACCACATCGGGCGGCTGTAGAGCTTCCCGTCGGGGTCCGCGGTGGTCATCATCGCGACCTTGATGTCCTTGATGAGGGCGAAGAGCTTCTTGGCGCCCTCGTGATCGCGGTGGTTGCCCTGGTGCATGGGGTTGGAATCTCCGACTCGGTCTCGACGCATCCGGACGCCGCACCTCGAAGGGCGCCGGCGATCGGTTCGAGGGCACAACGGGCGAGCTTCGCTTTTGTTTCGGCCCTTCACCGTTTCGCCAAGCCTCGTTTCCGGCGGTCGTCCGCGTCCCGATTCGAGCCCGCGATTCACGGATTCGCGATAAAGGGCCGCGCGGCCCGGGGTTGCGCTCGCCGCGTCCCCATGCTGTCCCCTTGCGGGCATCCGCGCGCGAAACCCCAGTCCGGGGCGGAGGGCGCCGCCCGTTTCTGCGTCCGGCCCGGGCCCGCCCGCCCGTAGCGCCAAGGAGCCCGAGTGTTGGCGATCACCCGCGACGATGTCCTGAAGATCCTGTCGGCCGTCACCATCGACGCCGGGGGCACCACCCTGCCCGCGTCCGGGCGCCTGTCGCAGGTGATCGTCGATCCGACGGGCCGGGTGATGTTCTCGATCCTCATCGATCCGAGCGAGGCCGAGCGCTTCGAACCGATCCGCCGCCAAGCCGAGGGCGCGATCCTGGCAACGCCGGGCGTCTCGGGCGTGTTCGCCAGCCTGACCTCGGAGCGCGGCCCCAATCATTCGGCGCAAGGCCCGCACCCGGCGCAAGGCTCGCATCCGGCGCAAGGTCAGGCCGCGCCGCAGCCGCCCGCCCCCGGTCGGCCCCCCGCCCCGCAGCCGCCCCGCACCGGGCCGGCCCTGCCGGGGGTCCGCCACATCGTCGCCGTGGCCTCGGGCAAGGGCGGCGTCGGCAAGTCCACCACCGCCTGCAACCTCGCCCTCGCGCTCTCCGCCCAGGGCCTCAAGGTCGGGCTGCTCGATGCCGACATCTACGGCCCATCGGTGCCGAAGCTGTTCGGCCTGTCGGGCAAGCCCAAGGTGATCGAGGAGCGTCTGCTCGCTCCCATGGAGGGCTACGGCATCAAGGTGATGTCCATCGGCTTCCTCATCGAGGCCGAGACGGCGATGATCTGGCGCGGACCCATGGTCCAGTCGGCCATCACCCAGATGCTGCGCGAGGTCGCCTGGGGCGATCTCGACATCCTCGTGGTCGACATGCCCCCCGGCACCGGCGACGCCCAGCTGACCATGGCGCAGGCGACACCGCTGTCCGGCGCCGTCATCGTCTCGACCCCGCAGGATCTCGCCCTCATCGATGCCCGGCGCGGCGTCACCATGTTCCGCAAGGTCGCCGTGCCGATCCTCGGCGTCATCGAAAACATGGCGACCTTCGTCTGCCCGAATTGCGGCCACGCCTCGCACATCTTCGGCCATGGCGGCGCCCGCGACGAGGCCGCCCGCCTCGACGTGCCGTTCCTCGGCGAGGTGCCCCTGGACATGACGATCCGCGAGAGCTCGGATGCCGGGCGGCCCGTGGTGGCCGTCGATCCCGACGGGCCGCACGCCAAGGTCTATCGCGCCATCGCCGCCAAGCTTTGGGCGAACCTCAACGGCGCCTCGGCCCCCCGCGCGGCCCCCCGCATCGTCATCGAATGAGGCCCGATCCCGGCGCCGTGCTGGGCGTCGTCCTGGCCGGCGGCCTGTCTCGGCGCATGGGCGGGGGCGACAAGGCCCTGCGCACCCTTTGCGGCCGAACCCTCCTCGACCGGGTGGTGGAGCGGTTCGCGCCCCAATGCGCGGCCGGGCTGATCCTCAACGCCAACGGCGATCCCGCCCGGTTTTCGGAGTTCCCCGGTCCGGTCGTGCCCGACGGCGTGCCGGGCAACCCCGGCCCCCTGGCGGGA
Organism: Methylobacterium sp. Leaf87; assembly: GCF_001422775.1. Classification (NCBI taxonomy): domain Bacteria; kingdom Pseudomonadati; phylum Pseudomonadota; class Alphaproteobacteria; order Hyphomicrobiales; family Methylobacteriaceae; genus Methylobacterium; species Methylobacterium sp. Leaf87. The sequence goes on from NZ_LMMI01000002.1 coordinate 78,650, forward strand.
ATCCTCGCCGCCCTCGATCACGCCGCCCGCCTGCATCCGGGGGTGAGTCACGTGGCGAGCGTCACCGGCGACGCGCCGTTCCTGCCGGTCGATCTCGTCGCCCGCCTGTCGGCGGCTTTGGGCGACGCGTCCATCACTAGCGCCCCGATCGCCGGTTCCCCCATCGCGATGGCGGCCTCGAACGGGCGGGAGCATTTCACCGTGGCGCTCTGGCCCGTCGCCCTGCGGGCGGCGCTTCACGACGCCCTCGTGGTCCGGGAGGAACGCCGGGTCGGCGCCTTCCTGCGCGCCCACGGCGCCGTCCCGGTGGACTGGCCGGCCGAGCCCCTCGATCCGTTCTGGAACATCAACACGCCCGAGGATCTGGCAGCGGCGGAGGCGCGCTTGTCGGATCGGCCGTCGATCTAGGGCTGCCGCCAGCGCGGATACAGCACGCCGATGGCAAGCCCCGTCATGACGAGGGCGGCGGCGCCGATCTTCCAGGCCGGCAGGGGCTCGCCGAGCCAGAGGGCGGAGGCGCCCATGCCGAAGATCGGGACCAGCAGGGCCATGGGGGTGATCAGGGCGGCGGGGTGCCGCGCCAGGAGCCAGCCCCACACGGCGTAGCCGAACAGGGCGTTGCCGACGGATTGCCACAGCACGGCGGCCCAGGTGGCGGCATCGGCCCGCACAAGGCCATCCCGGATGGCGTCCCAGCCTTCGAGGACGAGGGAGAGGGCAAGCAGCGGCGGCGCCGAGAACAGGCCGCCCCAGATCACGTAGGGCAGCATGTTGCGCACCCCGCTCGCCCGCGCCACCATGTTGCCGCCGGCCCAGCTCAGGCCCGCGAGGATCACGAGGCCGAGGCCCAGCGGCGTGGTGGTAGCGTCGGTGTGGCCGGCGATGACCCCGATGCCGGCGACGGCGAGGGCCAGGGCGGCCCATTGGTAGCCGCGCACCCGCTCGCCGGTCAGCCAGATGGACAGGCCGATGGTGAAGAACACCTGCACCTGCACCACCAGGGAGGCGAGACCCGGCGCGATCTCGCTCTGCAGGGCGATGAACAGCAGGCCGAATTGCCCGGCGCCGATGAGCAGGCCGTAGGCGGCGAGATTCTTCAAGGACGCCGTGGGCCGGGCCACGAGGAACACGCCCGGCAGGGCGGCGAGCACGAAGCGCAGGCCGGCGAACAGCAGGGGCGGCAGGTGATCGAGCCCGATGCGGATGACCACGAAGTTCGTGCCCCACACCGCCACGACGGCGAGGGCCAGCAGCAGGTCGCGCGGGGGAAGCGTGGCGGCGTGCATGATCGACTCGCTTCCGACGCGCCGGAATACCCGGACGGCGCGCGACTCCGAAACGCGAAGGAGGGCCCGCACGCCTGGCGCGCGGACCCTCCCCGATGCGGAACCCGTCGGGTTCAGGCGGCCGAGACGGTCGCCTTGACGATCTTGTCGGGGGAACGCGGCGGCTCGCCCTTGTTGAGGGTATCGACGATGTCCATGCCCTCCGTCACCTTGCCCCAGACGGTGTACTGCTTGTCGAGGAAGCGGGCGTCGCCGAAGCAGATGAAGAACTGCGAATTGGCCGAGTGCGGGAAGTTGGTGCGGGCCATGGAGCAGGTGCCGCGCACGTGCGGCTCGGCGTTGAACTCGGCGTTGAGGTCCGGGAGGTCCGAGCCGCCCGAGCCCGTGCCCGTGGGATCGCCGGTCTGGGCCATGAAGCCGTCGATGACGCGGTGGAACGGCACGCCGTCGTAGAAGCCCTGGGCCGCGAGGGTCTTGAGGCGCTCGACGTGGTTGGGGGCGAGGTCGGGGCGGAGCCCGATGACGACGCGGCCCTTGGTGGTCTCGAGGGTGAGGGTCTCGGTGTCTGCCATGGGTCTAGATTCCTTGTCCTCTGGGTCCGTGATGGATGAAGCGGAGCGCGATGGGGCGCCCCGCGATGGCCGCCCCGAGGGCGGCCGTGACCCGCGCGGGCGTGCAGCGCCGGATCGCCGAAACGGCGGCCTCCGCCAGCAGGGCACGCGCCCGCCCGTCGCCAGCTTCCGTCGCGAAGGTGACGCGCGGGGTTCCGATGACCGATCCGTCCCGGCGAAGGGCGAACCGGGCGGTGATCTCCGTGCGCTCGAAGCGGGCGAGGCCTTCCGGCACGATCCAGCAGGCGGCGAGCGCGGGATAGAGATCCTTGAGAGTGTCGAGGCGCTTGCCGCCGGGGGCCTGCGCCATTCCATTCTCGGTCATGCCGTTCGAGGTTGTGCCGTGCCGGGACGGGACCTGCACGGTGCCCCGCAGGGTCTCGGGCAGGGTGAGCGGGCCCATCGAGGGCGCCGATTCCGCCCCGACAGTGCCGAGCGGCAGCGCGAACGCGAGGCTACAGAACCCCCAGGCCCGGCCGACGCCCGCCATGCCCCGCGCCCCCCGGATTACTTCGCGCCCTGGGCCAACTGCATCTTCACGATCTTGTCGGGATCCTGCACGGCGCCGCCGGCGGCACCGGGGGCCGCCTTCTTGATCTTGTCGACGGCGTCCATGCCGGACGAGACGAGGCCCACGACGGTGTACTGGCCGTTGAGGAACGGCGCATCGCCGAGGCAGATGAAGAACTGCGAATTGGCCGAATTCGGCTCGGACGAACGCGCCATGCCGAGGGTGCCGCGGCGGAACGGGGTCTGCGAGAACTCTGCCGGGATGTTGGGCAGGCTCGAACCGCCGGTGCCGTTGCCCTTCGGGTCGCCGGTCTGGGCCATGAAGCCGTCCATGACGCGGTGGAACTTGAGGCCGTTGTAGAAGCCCTGCTTGATCAGGGTCTTGATCTGCGCGACGTGCTTCGGCGCCAGATCCGGGCGCAACTCGATGGTGACGCGACCGTCCTTGGTGTCGAGGAACACGGTGTTCTCGTCCGCCGCCAGCGCCGCGGGCGCCGTGCCGAGGAGGGCGGCGACGGCCAGGAGGGCGATCCGGCGATTGATTCCGAAGTTCATGAGCGGGTGTTCTCTCTTCAGGCGAAACAGGATCAGGATCCGGCGAAACGTCGTGCCAGGCGCTCGGCCACCAGGGCCGGTACGAAGGGCGAGACGTCGCCGCCCATGGCGGCGATCTGGCGGACCAGGGTCGCGGTGATGGGGCGGACGCCGGTGGAGGCCGGCAGGAACACCGTCTGGACTTCCGGCGCCATCGCGCCGTTCATGCCGGCGAGCTGCATCTCGTAGTCGAGGTCGGTGCCATCGCGCAGGCCCCGGATGAACAGGGTGGCGCCGTGGCGCCGGGCGGCGGTGACGGCGAGGTCGTCGAAGGCGACGATCTCCAGGCGCGCATTCTCCGCCTCCGCCAGCGGCGTGCAGGTGTCGCGCAGGAGGTCGGCCCGCTCTTCGGCGGTGAACATCGGGGCCTTGCCCGGATGCACCCCGATGGCGATGACGAGGTGCTGCACGAGCCGGCACGCCTGACGAATCACGTCGAGGTGTCCGTTGGTGACCGGGTCGAAGGAGCCGGCGTAGAGCGCGGTGCGGATCATCGCGGCCCGGGGTAGAGCATTTTTCGCCCGAACGGAACCGGGGCCCGGTCGATCGGTGGGCGAGGCCGTCCAAGCGGGTGCGGTTCAACCGGATCGGCCGTGACCAAGACCTCGTCGGATGTTCGCGAACCGCCGATGGATGTCGGATGGCTATCGGGTGCGACCCGGTCGCGGATCAGCCTATTGCCCCATGCCGGTGCGCCGGTCTCGCATGCGAACGGCATGATCAGGCCGCCGCATTCGTCTTCGCAGACGTTCCGACGCGCGGGATCGACTGCCGAGGGTGCGAATCCGCACGATCGTCTATACCTCGTGGTGTGAATGTTAACCCAACGCATGCGAGCGGTCGAAGGGCGGCCAGCACCCGGTGAGCCGCAGGAGAGTCGTGGACGGCGAACCCCGGTTTCGCCGCCCGCGGGCCGTCCCACCGCCGCCGAGTCGCTCCATGCGCAACGATCTCCTGCTGTTCAGCCTGCCCCGTTGGCGCGTCACGCGGTGGCTCACCGATGCGGGGCGCGACGTTCCGGACGAGATCCGCGCCGCCCTCATCGCGAGCCTGTTCGGCACGCTTCCGATCTTCGCCGGGGGCGTCCTGAACACCCTGACGGTGTCGATGCTGGTCGCCGTCCGGATCCCGCAGCCGCACTTCGTGGTCTGGTGCGTTCTCGAATGCGTCATCTGCCTCGTGCGGCTCGTCGTGTTGGTTCAGGCCCGGCGGGCGGCGGCCAGGGGGGGCGAAACCCCCACGGACCTCTACATCCTCCTCGGCCTCGCCTGGGCGGCGAGCGTCGGCTACGGCACCCTGATCAGCCTCACCAGCGGGGATTGGGTGGTGGCGACCCTCGCGTGCCTCTCGGCCGCCGCCATGGTCGGCGGCATCTCGTTCCGCAACTTCGGCGCGCCCCGCCTCGCCGGCGCGATGATTGTGCTGACCCTCGGCTCGTGCTGCCTCGGCGCGCCGTTCACCGGCGAGCCGGTCCTGCTGATCACCTTCCTGCAGATTCCGTTCTATCTCGCCAGCATGAGTGCGGCCGGCTTCCGGCTCAACAAGATGCTGGTCGCCACCATGCGGGCCGAACGCGAGAACGCGTTCCGGGCGCAGCACGACAGCCTGACGGGGTTGGCGAACCGGTTCGGCCTCGCGGACGCCATGGCGGGGCGGCAGGATCGCCCGACGGCCCTGTTCTACCTCGACCTCGACGGGTTCAAGGCCGTCAACGACACCTACGGCCACGGCATGGGCGACCAGCTCCTGCAAGCCGTCGCCGATCGCCTGCGACAAGCGGTGGGACCGCACGACGTCATCGCGCGGCTCGGCGGCGACGAGTTCGTGGTCCTCGCCGATGCGCTCGCCCCGGAGGCGCTGATCACGTTCGGCGAGCGGCTCGCGGCGCGCATCTCGGTGCCGTACGGCCTCGGGCGCGACCGCACGGCGACCATCGGGGTCAGCATCGGCATCGCCGCGTCGCCCCAGGACGGCGCCGGTCTCGCGAGCCTGGTCTCCGCCGCCGACGCGGCGCTCTACGAGGCGAAGGCGCGGGGCAAGGCCCGCTGCACCCTCGCCTCCCCGCGCAGGGCGGCTTGAACCGGCGCGGATGACGGCTCTCCCGCAAGCGAGGCCGCATCCCCGCCATCCCGACGGGGCCCGAACCCGTCCCGGACCCCCGTCGCCGTGACGACGGGGGTCCGGGCGATCACAGTGCGGCTTCGCCCGTGATCTCGCCGGGGGCGTCGCCCGCCTCGTCCTCGCCCTCGATGTGCTCCACCGAGACCACGCGCTCGGTCTTCTCGGTGTTGAACACCGTGACGCCCTGCGAGGCGCGCCCGACGATGCGGATGTCGTCCACGGGCACGCGGATGAGCTGGCCCGCATCGGTGACCAGCATGATCTGGTCCGAGGGCTGCACCGGGAAGGAGGCCACCAGGGTGCCGTTGCGGGCGTTGACCCGCATGGCCGTGATGCCTTTGCCGCCGCGTCCGGAGGTACGGTACTCGAACGACGAGCTACGCTTGCCGAAGCCGCGCTCGGACAGTGTCAGCACGAACTGCTCGTGGGCGCCCATCTCGTTGTAGCGCTCGAGGGAGATCGCACTCGCCTCCTGGACGCCTTCTTCTGCCTCCGTGCTCGCCTCTTCCCCTTCCGTGCCGTCGCCGATGACGGCCCGGCGCATCTTGAGGTAGCCGGCTCGCTCCTCGGGGCTGGCCTCGAAGGAGTTGAGGATCGTCATGGAGATGACGCGATCGTCCTTGGCGAGGCTGATGCCGCGCACGCCGGTGGAATCGCGCCCCTTGAACACCCGCACGTCCTCCACGGGGAAGCGGATGCACTGCCCGTCCTTGGAGGTGAGGAGCACGTTCTGGTCGGCCCGGCAGATCTCCACGTGGACGATGTGGTCGCCCTCATCGAGCTTCATGGCGATCTTGCCGGCGCGGTTCACCTGCACGAAGTCCGAGAGCTTGTTGCGCCGCACTCCGCCGCTGGCGGTGGCGAACATCACGTCGAGGGTCTCCCACGACGCCTCGTCCTCGGGCAGCGGCATGATGGTGGTGATGCGCTCGGTGCCCGCATCCATGGCGAGGATGTTGACGAGGGCCTTGCCGCGGGCGTTCGGCGCCGCCATGGGCAGGCGCCAGACCTTTTCCTTGTAGACCTGACCCATGTTCGAGAAGAACAGGATCGGCGTGTGGGTGTTGGCGACGAACAGGCGGGTGACGAAATCTTCGTCGCGGGTCGCCATCCCTGAGCGTCCCTTGCCGCCCCGACGCTGGGCCCGGTAGGTCGAGAGCGGCACGCGCTTGACGTAGCCCGCATGGGACACGGTCACCACCATGTCCTCGCGCTGGATCAGGTCCTCGTCCTCGACGTTGGAATCCCAATCGAGGATCACCGTCCGGCGCGGCGTGGCGAAGGATTCGCGGACCTCGGCGAGCTCGTCCTTGACGATGCCCATGATGCGCGGGCGCGAGCGCAGGATGTCGAGGTAGTCGGCGATCTCGTCGGCGAGCTTCTGCAACTCGTCGCCGATCTCGTCGCGGCCGAGCGCCGTGAGGCGCTGCAGGCGCAGGTCGAGGATGGCGCGGGCCTGCACGTCGGACAGGCGGTAGCTGTCGTCGTCGTTGATGCGATGGCGCGGGTCGTCCACCAGCGCGATGAGGGGCGCGATGTCCTTCGCCGGCCAGTCGCGGCCCATGAGGGCCTCGCGGGCGGAGTTCGGATCGGGCGAGGTCCGGATGAGGCGGATCACCTCGTCGATGTTGGCGACCGCGATGGCGAGGCCGCACAGGACGTGGGCGCGCTCGCGGGCCTTATTGAGCAGGAACTTGGTCCGCCGGGACACCACCTCTTCGCGAAAGTCCACGAAGGCCTGGAGCAGGTCCTTGAGGTTCATCAGCTCGGGGCGGCCGCCGTTGAGGGCGACCATGTTGCAGCCGAACGACGATTGCAGGGGCGTGAACCGGTAGAGCTGGTTCAGCACCACGTCCGCCATGGCATCGCGCTTGATCTCGACGACGATGCGCATGCCGTCGCGGTCGGACTCGTCGCGCAGATCCGAGATGCCCTCGACGCGCTTCTCCTTCACCAGTTCGGCGATCTTCTCCATCAAGGTCGCCTTGTTCACCTGATACGGGATCTCGGTGAAGATCAGCGCCTCGCGCTCCTTGCGCAGCTCCTCGACGTGGGATTTCGCCCGCATGATGATGGAGCCGCGCCCCGTGGCGTAGGCCTGACGCGTGCCGGCCCGGCCGAGGATCGAGCCGCCGGTGGGGAAGTCGGGGCCGGGGACGATCTCGGTCAGTCCCTCGATGGACAGGCCCGGATCGTCGATGAGGGCGACGCAGGCGTCGATGAGTTCGCCGAGGTTGTGCGGCGGGATGTTGGTGGCCATGCCCACGGCGATGCCGCCCGCGCCGTTGGCGAGCAGGTTCGGGAAGCGGGCGGGAAGAACCGTCGGCTCTTCACGCGACTCGTCGTAGTTCGGCTGGAAATCGACGGTGTTCTTGTCGATATCGGCCAGGAGCGCGTTGGCGGGCTTGGCGAGACGCGATTCGGTGTAGCGCATGGCCGCCGGCGGATCGCCGTCGACGGAGCCGAAATTGCCCTGCCCGTCGATGAGCATGAGCCGCATCGAGAAGTCCTGCGCCATGCGCACCAGGGCGTCGTAGATCGATTGGTCGCCGTGCGGGTGATAGAGACCGATGACGTCGCCGACGATGCGGGCCGACTTGACGTATTTGCGCTCGGGCAAGTGCCCGCTCTCGTAGGCCGAGTACAGGATGCGCCGGTGCACGGGCTTGAGCCCGTCGCGGGCATCGGGCAGCGCCCGGCTCACGATCACGCTCATGGCGTAATCGAGATAGGACCGGCGCATCTCGTCGACGATGGATACGGGCTTGATGTCGGAGGCGGGGGGCGCTCCGGCGCCGGGAATGTCGTTCTCTGCCAAGGCTCTGGATCTCTGCCGGGTGGGCGCCCGAAGCGCGGGGCGTCGATGGACGACGACCCCTCACGGGGAACTTTTGGGGTGCCGGATCGTCGTCTCGGCTCGCCTGGGCGAACCGGCCTCGACCGGCCTCACCGTCCCGTATACCCGATCCACCCGGCCCTCGCCACAGAGCGTCGCCTTGCGCGCACGGGAAAGCCGAAGACCCGCAACGGCTTGTGGTGCACGGGCGCGGCCTCGTCCCGGGCCCCGACGGTGTCGCCCGGGCGAAGGGGTTTCCACCCGTGGAATCGAAGACAGCGCGGCCCCGTTCGGTGCCGCGCCCTCTTCGTAAAGGACCTAGAACGGGATGTCGTCGTCGAGGTCGTAGTTCGGCTTGGAGCCGCCACCGCCGCTCGACGGGGCCGGGCGGCGGTCGCCGCCGCCGGAGGGACGAGCGCCGCCGGAGGCGCGGCCACCGCCGCCACCGCCGCCGTAATCTCCGCCGCCGCCGCCGTAATCGCCGCCGCGGCTGATCTGGCCGCCGCCCTCCTCGTCGGCGCCCATCTCGCCGCCGGCGCCGCCGGAGCGGCCGTCCAGCAGGGTGAGTTCACCGCGGAAGCGCTGCAGCACCACCTCGGTGGTGTACTTCTCGACGCCGGACTGGTCGGCCCACTTGCGGGTCTGGAGCTGGCCCTCAATGTAGACCTTGGAGCCCTTGCGCAGGTACTGCTCGGCGACGCGGGCGAGGTTCTCGTTGTAGATCACCACCGCGTGCCACTCGGTCTTTTCCTTGCGCTCGCCCGACATCTTGTCCTTCCAGGACTCCGATGTGGCGATGCGCAGGTTGACTACGGGATCGCCGGAAGCGAGGCGTCGCGTCTCGGGATCGCGCCCGAGATTGCCCACCAGAATCACCTTGTTCACGCTGCCGGCCATGCCGCTCTCTCCTCTCGATCGATCTCACCGCGCGCCGAAGCGCTGTCCGGCCCGGTGACGGGCCGACCCGCCATCGACAGCGTCTGTCATGGGCCGTCCCGAAGGCCCCGGCAATCATCGCGGGCGGGTTGTCCCCGTGACTCACGGGGGTTCCGCCGCGTCACCGGTGTTCTACATTCGTTCTCAAGCGTCGGCAAGATTCGGAGGGACCGACTCAGGCGATTCGCACCAGCAGCTTACCGAAGTTGCGGCCCTTCAGAAGTCCCGCGAAGGCGGTCGGGGCGTTCTCCAGGCCATCGACGATGTCCTCCCGGTGGACGATGCTCCCCTCGCGGAGCCAGCCGCCGACCTCGCGCAGGAACTCGGCCTCCTGATCGGCGAAGTCCCAGACGATGAAGCCCTGGAGGTGCAGACGCTTCGACAGCACCGCCCGCATGAGGAGCGGGATGCGGTCGGGGCCGGGCGGCAGGTCTGTGGCGCTGTAGCCCGAGACGAGGCCGCAGACGGGAATGCGCGCGAAGGTGTTGAGCAAGGGCAGCACCGCGTCGAACACCGCGCCGCCGACATTCTCGAAATACACGTCGATGCCGTCCGGGCAGGCCGCCGCGAGGGCGTCGGGAAAGTCATCGGCGCGGTGGTCGAGGGCCGCGTCGAAGCCGAGAACGTCGCGCAGGTAGGCGCATTTCTCGGGTCCTCCGGCGATGCCGATGGCGCACGCGCCCTTGCGCTTGGCGATCTGCCCGACGAGGGAGCCGACGGGCCCCGTGGCTGCGGCCACCACCACGGTCTCGCCGGGCTTCGGGGCGCCGACCTTGAGAAGGCCCGTATAGGCGGTCATGCCCGGCATGCCGAGAACGCCGAGCGCGGTGCTCACGGGTGCCGCGGCGGGGGCGAGCTTGCGCAGGCCCCTGCCGTCCGAGGTGGTGAAATCCTGCCAGCCGCCGAAGCCCACCACGGTCTCGCCGACGGAAAAATCGGGATGGTGCGAGGCGACCACCTCCGCCACCGTGGCGCCCACCATGGTGTCGCCGATGGCCACCGGCTCGGCGTAGGATTTGGCCGCGCTCATGCGCCCGCGCATGTACGGATCGAGGGACAGGATACGGTTGGCAAGCAGCACCTCGCCGTCGCACGGCGTCGGCACCCGGCCCTCCTCCAGGCGGAAATGGCTCTCGTTCGGCTCGCCGTGCGGACGGGCGGCCAGGACGATGCGGCGGTTGACGGTGCCGGCGGTCGGGTTCGTCGCTTGGGTCATGGGCAATCTCCGATCGTGAACGCTGTCCCGAGGTTCGGCAGATGGGGCCCCGGGCGGGGAAGGCAAATCGGGTCCTCGCGCGTTGACGGACGTGCAGGTACGGACGTGCAGACGAGGAACGCGCGATGGTTCGGGGGCTGTTGCTGATAGGAATGGTGCTGATGGGCGGCGGGGCGAGGGCGGCCGAGAATCCCCTGGCGGCCCATCGCTGGAAAGCCCGCGTGGTGGTGATGTCGGCCCCCGGGCCGGACGATCCGCACCTCCTGCGCCAGCGCGCGCTCCTGGCGGCGGTGCCGGACGGGGTGCGCGACCGCGATCTCGTGGTGCTGGAGGCGGTCGGCACCACCGCCGAGGCACGGGGCCTGCGCGCCCGTCTGAGCCTCCCCGATGCGTCGTTCCGGGTGGTGCTCGTCGGCAAGGACGGGGGGACGAAGCTCGACGCCGCCGCGCCGCTGCCCGCCGAGACCCTGTTCTCTACCATCGACGCCATGCCGATGCGGCGGGACGAGATGGGGCGCTGAAACGAAGAAGGGGACTGCCCGCAGGCAGCCCCCCTGAGTCGCGACCGGGTCTCTGTGCTCAGTAGCAGCGTTCGACCAGCACCCGGCGGTAGCCGTAGGGCGTCCAGCGCACGCGCGGGACCGTGTAGCAGCCGCCGCCGTAGCCGACGTCGTAGGCACCGTAGCCCACCGGGGCGTATCCGCCACCGTAGCCGTAACCCGGGCCGTAGCCGCCGTAGAGACCGCCCGCCGCGAGGCCGAGGCCCACACCGAGGCCAAGGCCCCCGAGCCCGTAGCCGTAGCCGCGTCCGAACCCGCGACCGCCGTAGAAGCCGCCGCGATGCCCGTAGAACCCGCCGCGATAACCGCCGAAGCCACCGCGGTAGCCGCCGAAACCGACGCCGCGATACCCACCGAACCCGCCCCGGAAGCCACCGCCTCCGAAACCGCCGCGGAAGCCACCGCCGCCGAAACCGCCACCGTGGAACCCGCCGCCGTGGAAGCCGCGCGCCTCCGCCGTCGCCGGGATCATCGCGAGGGCGCCGATCATCGCCGCCGAGGCCAGAACAACTCGTTTCATCTCACACTCTCCGAGAGATACCGTTGCGTCCCCCAACGGCACAGGAACGCGGAACGCCCTGCAACGGTTCAGCGAGCGATCCGTTTTGCCGCAATCGTGAAGGCGCACGCCCCGCCTGGCCAATCGGCGCGCCGGGCGACTTGAAAACCGTGCCGCTTTCGGGCGAGGAAGCGCGTCCCGGCTCTCCTCCCGGCCGCAAGGGTTTCGCGATGCACGGTCTCGCCCTTCAGGATGCCGCCGTCCGGACGCGGCGATGGCTCGCCCCGGCACTCGCCGCATTCCTGGCCTGCACGGCTCCGGTCTCCGCCGCCCCTGCCCCCGCTTCGACCCCCGCCGCCGCACCGTGCAGGCCGGTCCAGGCCGAGGGCGAGACCTACACGGTCTGCACCGTTGATCTGCGCCGCGAGAAGGTTCGGCTGTTCTGGCGCGGCGCCGACGGCCAGCCCTACTCGTCGCTCTCGACCCTCGGCGACAGACAGGGCCCGTCCCTGCGCTTCGCCATGAATGCCGGCATGTACGACAAGGATCAGGCCCCGGTCGGCCTCTACGTCGAGGAGGGGCGCGAGCTGAAGGGCGTGTCCACCGCCAATGGCCCGGGCAACTTCCACCTCAAGCCCAACGGCATCTTCTACGTGAAGGGTGACCGCGCCGGCGTCCTCGACACCACCCGCTATCTGCGCGTCAACCCGAAGCCCGATTTCGCCACGCAATCGGGGCCGATGCTGGTGGTGGACGGCCACATCCACCCCAAGATCTCCAGCGACGGGCCGAGTCAGAAGATCCGCAACGGCGTCGGCGTGCGGGACGACGGCCGCACTGCCGTGTTCGCCATCTCCGAGCGCCCCGTGAGCTTCGGCGCCTTCGCGCGCCTGTTCAAGGATGCGCTCGGCTGCCGCAACGCCCTGTTCCTCGACGGCAGCGTGTCGAGCCTCTACGCGCCGTCCATGAACCGCTCCGACCTCAGCCGGCCCCTCGGGCCGATGGTCGGCGCCGTGACGCGGTAGGCGGGCGGAGACGCGATCCGTCGTGCCGAGCCTCGCCGCCCACGCCCTCGCGCTGCTCATCCGTCTCACGGGCGGGCGCCGCAAGTTCGCCCGCGCCGACGTGACGCCGCGGGAATTCCTCGGCCCCGATCCGAAGCCCGCCCTCCCCCCGCGCGCCCTGCGCCGCCGCCTCGACGTCGGGCAGACGCTGCAGGACGGCCACGCCGTCTACACCGTCATGCCGCGCGGGCGGGCGCCGTCCTGCACGGTGATCTACTTCCACGGCGGCGCCTACGCCGCGCCGATCACCCGAATTCATTGGTGGTTCGTCGCCCGCCTCGCCGAGCGCCTCGGAGTGCGGGTGGTGGTGCCGCTCTATCCCCTCGCGCCCGCCCACACCTGCGCCGAGACGATCCCGTTCGCCCTCGCACTCTACCGCAACCTGGTCGCCGGTGACTCTATGGGCCGGGTGATCGTCATGGGGGATTCGGCCGGCGGCGGCCTGGCCCTGGCGCTAGCCCAGCAGGCGGTGGCGGCGGGCCTGCCCGCGCCGGGCGGCCTCGTCCTCATCTCACCATGGCTCGACGTCACCCTGAGCGATCCGGAGCAGGCCGCGATCGAACCCCGCGACGTGATGCTGATGCGCCCCGGCGCCCGCGCGGCCGGCCTCTGGTACGCCGGCGCCCTGCCCGTCACCGACCCCCGCGTCAGCCCGCTCTTCGGCTCCTTTGCGGGCGTGCCGCCGATCCTGATGTTCTGCGGCGGTCACGACATCCTCGTCACCGACGCCCGCCGCCTCGCCGCACGCACGGGCTGCGAGGTGATCTATCACGAGGAGCCGGGGTTGATGCACGTGTACCCGATCCTCAGCGTTCTGCCGGAAGCGCGGGCGGCGCAGGATTGGATCGCCGGCTTCGTCGAGCGGGTGCTGTGGGATTGAGCGCCGGCCGGGTCCAGTCGGCCTCAGGCTTCTCTCTCGGCCACGGCGAGCCGCACCTGGAGGAACGCGCTGATCTTCTTCAGGTAGGAGGCGAGCCCCTGCTCCCGAAGTTCGGCGTCGACGGCCCGGGCTTCGGCGTCGACGGCCCGGGTCTCGGCCTCCCGCGCCGCCACCTGGGCTTCCCGCCGCCCGAGTTCGGCTTCCCGCAGGCGCAGGTTCGCCCGCGCCAGGGCTTGCTCGGCGTCCCGCATCTGCCGCTCGACGGCCGCCTTGTCCTCGCGCACCTTGCGCAATTCGGTCTCGACCTGTGCCCGTTCGAGGTTCGTCAGCCGGATCAGATCGTGGGCCTGGGCCGTGATGTAGTCCGCCCGCTCACGCAGGGCCTGCATGGATTCGACGGCCTGCTCGACCAGGCGCAGGGTTCTGGCCCCGTCGCACTCGGCCTCTTGCGCGGGCTCGTAGAGGACCAGCGCATGGGACACACATCGGCCGCCCACGGGGAACGGCTGGGAATGCGGTGCGGGTTCGATCAGCCGCGAGGAGGACGCCATGGCACGGGCTACGCGACGGACGAGCGTTGGACATCGGGCTGCGCGGATTCCGACGACGCCCGGGTGAATCCGCTGACCACCGCCTCGTGAAGCCGGTTCAGCCACTCCTCGGCCTCTTTCGCCCGACCTTCGGCGAGTTCGGCGCGCGCCTCCGTGGCGGCGATCTTCTGCTCGAGGAAGCGCTCGCGCTCGATGGCCTGCGTCACGGTGCGCTGCAGTTCGAGTTCCAGCTCCGTCGCACGCTCCTCGCTGATGCGGATCGCCGTGGTCGCCTCGTGGATGAGGTCGAGGGTCGACGACCAGTTGCGCTTGTCCGGCTTCGCCACCTCGTCCATCGGTACTGCCTCGTGGGTCGGATGCGACGGGATGAAGTTCTGCGGGACCACGTCCTGAACCAGGACGGGCATGCTCTCCGCCCGTCCCCGCATGAGCCAGGCGGCGGCAGCGGCGGACGAGGTCTCTCGGTCGCGCAGGGCGTTCTCGGTCATCGTCCGCTTTCCACCGAATGTCGTGTCGTTGTCCGCCGCACGGTGACGGCACCGATCGTTCCGATTCGCAGGGGGGTCAGGTCGACTTCTCGACCGGCATGAACGGCCGGACGTTGTTCGCTTCCTGCGGTGCCGCCGGCGCCGTCTCGGCCCGTGATCCCGTTTCGTCCGCCCCATACGAACGCGTCGCGCGCTTCAGCATGTCGTGCTGTTTCTGAAGGGAGACGCGGCTTTCGCGGGCGATGTCGAGGGCCCCCTGCGCCATCTTGCGCTCGGAGCGCTCGTGCTGGAGTTCCTCGACGAGGCGGTGATTGACGGTCTCGAAATCCGCACGCTCGGCCTCCTGGCGATGCACGAGCTGCTCGATGCGCTCCATGAGGCTCGCGACCCGACCGGTCGCCTGATCGAGGGCCGCGTCCTTCGCCGCGATGGCCTTGGCGAACATCTCGCACCGGTGATCGAGTTCGGAGCGCAGGCGCTGCATCTCCAGGAAGCGCTCGGTCTGTCGTGCGAGGTCGGCCTGCGTACTCTCCAGGCGGCGCTCCAGGGTCAGCCGCTCGATGGACGATTCCTTGAGACCCCGCTCCGCCACCCGGCCGGTCTCGTCACGGTCGCGCAATTGATTGCGGACCTGCTGAAGCATCTGGTCCGTGGTTCCGAGGCGGCTCGTGGCGGCTTCGAGCCGCATCGCCAGGGTGGTGCGCTCGGTCCGGTGGGCGGCGATCTCGGTCTCGTACTGGACATCGGCCTTCTGCGCCGCCGCGACGGCATTCGACAGCTGCTGTTCGAGGTTTCGAAGCCCCGTCCGCGACAGTTCGAGCTGCGTTTCGGAGTCCTGGGCGCGAACCGCGAGCTCCTCGATGCGAACGACTTGGTTCTCGCTCAGGGCCTGCAGGCGCTGATTGTCCTGCTCCAGCAGGCTGCGCGTCTCGCGGATATCCTGGAGTTCGCTCTCGGAACGGGCCAGTGCCTGATCGAGAGCCTTCGCCTCGCTCCGCAGGGCCTTGCTTTCACCCTGGAGCGCCCGGGTCTGCTCGGTTTCGGCATGGAGTTGCCGCTCGAGATTCTCGGCGACGAGCGTCTTGTCGCGCAAGCCGACGCGCAATTCCTCGCCCGTCGTATCCCGGTCCCGCAGGCTGACCTCGAGGTGCTGCAACTGGATGGTGGCCGCGGAGAAGTTGTTGGTGACATCGACGAGCCGTTCCGCCCTGTCGGCCAACTCGCGCCGCATCCCGGAGGTGTTCGCCTGTTCGAGGGCGAGAAGCGCTTCGATCTCGGAGATTCGAATCTTCGCCTTGGGCAGTTCATCCGTGATCTCGATGATCGGCTCGAGGATCGAGGCGAAATCGTCCTTCAGGGACCGGAGATCTTCGAGGCGGTCCGACATCTCGGAAATCCGGAACCGAATGATTTCCGATTTCTGTCCGACGGAGTCGATGGAAAATTCTTTATCGTTCTTCATCAGAAAAGGGATGGGCTGAGCCGATCGCTGCGAAGTCTCGTGCGAGGCGTCCTCGACATCCTCTATCTCGGAATCGCTGGCGCTACGAAAATCGATGGTTCTGCCATCGTTCTTCAAAGCTTTGGATTTTCCAAAGAGCGACCAGTTCATTTTCGATGGTCCGTCGTCATGTCTGTGTGCAGATGCATACAACTCGAAGGTGCCGTCAACGTGATATCGGCGTTTGAATTAACGAAATTTTTAGGTGTGTCCTCAGAGCCGACAGTTCACTTCGCGTGTGTTCCTCATTACGGAACATCACGAAAAGTTGTTGGCGATACTTCCTGCCGGCGATGAACTGTTTCGACTCAGCGCGCCACGGATCTGTCGAGGGGGGAGCTCGCGAGGTGAAAGCTCGGCGTCGGGTGCGTGGCCGGAGCGGGGCGCCCACGACGAAGGCATGGTGCCACCCTCACATGGCTGGCCGCAGGGCGCGGGAGGACTGGTCTGCCGCGCGCGAACGCCTTTCGTTCCGAACGTATGACGAACGCTTCCCAGGAATTCGGTTTGGTCGCGGCAACGGACGCCCGTTGCCTGCGCGTTTCAAAATCGCTTGCGGTCTTTCCAATCCTCGATCCTGACGGCGAACCATCCAAATTCGGTCGGTCGCTTGCGGACTGCGCCGCCGAGGACGTACCAGAGGAGACGCGGGCCTCGCCTCGAACGCCCCGCCTGTGCGCCGGCGCGTGGTTTTCTGCCTACAACAAGGACGGTCTCTTCACGCGACCGACGAGCGCGGCCCGGTCCCTGACCGGTGCCATCGCGTTTCTCCTGCGCGGCCGTCTTGCAAAACCGATTCGCCGAAACCCGGCTCACGCCCGCTTGGCGCGCTTGCCGAACGCCACCGCCAACCGCGTCCGCGCCCGTTCGGGAATCTCGGTCTGCGACTCGATACGCACCATCGGCATCTCCGCACCGATGAGGCTTTTCGGGTCGAAGGTGAACTGCAGGGAGCGCAGGCCGATTTCCAAGGCTTCGACGCCGTCCGCCTGGGTCAGGTCCTCGCCGAAGATCTCGATGAGGGGACCGTCGGGGTCGCCCTTCTCGATCTGGATGATGAAGTAGCCCGCCGGCTCCTCCTCGTCGTCGGCGCCGGAGATGAGGCAGATGCCGTTCTCCTCGTCGTAGCGGACGCGCTGGACCGAGAAGGTGGTGATGTCGTCGTCCATGCTCAGCGTTGTCCGTGACGGGTCTCGTGGAACAGGTCTTTGTACTGGCGCGGCTGGGAGCGCCAATATTGCTTGGGCGCCCGCACCTTCGCGCCGAGTTCGGCCGCCGCGTGCCAGGGCCAGCGCGGGTTGTAGAGCAACGCGCGGGCGAGCGAGACGGCGTCGGCCTGGCCCGCGGCGAGGATCGATTCGGCGTGGGCCGCCTCGGTGATCAGGCCGACCGCGATGGTGGTCAGCCCGGTCTCGGCCTTGATCCGCTCGGCGAACGGCACCTGATAGCCAGCCGACAGGGGGATCTTCTGCTCCGTCGAGAGGCCGCCCGTGGAGACGTGGATGGCGGCCGCACCCCGGCGCTTGAGGGCGTGGGTGAGTTCCACGGTCTCCTCCACGGTCCAGCCGCCCTCGACCCAGTCGGTGGCCGAGACGCGCATCCACACGGGTTTGCCCGCCGGCACGGCGTCGCGCACGGCCTCGAAGCATTCCAGTGGAAACCGCATCCGGTTGGCCAGATCGCCGCCGTACTGGTCGGTCCGCCGGTTCGATAGGGGCGAGAGGAACTGGTGCAGCAGGTAGCCGTGCGCCCCGTGCAGCTCGAACCCGTCGATCCCGAGCCTGAGCGCGCGCCGCGCGGTGGCGACGAAGCCGTCGCGGATGCGCTTCAGCCCCTCGGCATCGAGGGCGTGTGGCGGCACCTCGTCGGCGCCGTGGGCCACCGCCGAGGGTGCTTCCGTACGCCAGCCGTCGGGGGCGTCCGGTGCGATCTGGGCGCCGCCCTCCCAGGGGGCGTGGCTCGAGGCCTTGCGGCCGGCGTGGTTGATCTGGATCGCCAGGGGGATCGGCGCGGAGGCCCGGATGGAATCGAGGACGCGTCCCAGCGCCAGTTCCGTCGCATCGGAGTAGAGGCCGAGGTCGGTCGGCGAGATCCTCGCCTCGGGGGAGATTGCCGTCGCCTCCAGGGTCAGGAGCCCGGCGCCGGACTGCGCCATCTGCCCC
Source organism: Methylobacterium sp. Leaf87 (assembly GCF_001422775.1). NCBI lineage: Bacteria > Pseudomonadati > Pseudomonadota > Alphaproteobacteria > Hyphomicrobiales > Methylobacteriaceae > Methylobacterium > Methylobacterium sp. Leaf87. The sequence continues at coordinate 96,465 of NZ_LMMI01000002.1, forward strand.
AGATGCATGAGGTGCCAGTCGCCCGCCTGACCGGCATGGGCCGAGTACTGGCACATGGGCGCCACGATGATGCGGTTCTCGATTTCGAGGTCATCGAGGCGCAGGGGCTCGAACAGGCGGACGGTCATGCGTGGCTCTCCCGGGCGGTCCCGTGCTTTTGGCCGAACCCCGCGGCGCCCGCTAGGGTTCCGCGCCCGGAAGGGCCCCGTATCCCCCGGGGCATCTGCCCGTCAGGGTGTCTGCCCGTCGGACACCAAGCCACGCTCCCGGAGGCTCGCGTCGATCTCGTCGAGGGTGCCGGCGTCGTCGATGGTCGGCGGCAGGGTCCAGGGTTCGCCGTCGGCGATGCGCTTCATGGTGCCGCGCAGGATCTTTCCGGAGCGCGTCTTGGGGAGGCGCGCGACCGTCAGCGCCAGCTTGAAGGCGGCGACGGGGCCTATGCGCTCGCGCACCAGGGCGACGAGCTCCGTCTCGATGACACCGGGGTCGCGGTCGACGCCGGATTTCAGCACCACGAAGCCGCAGGGCTGCTCGCCCTTCAGGGCGTCGCGGATGCCGATGACGGCGCATTCGGCCACATCGGGGTGCGCGGCCAGCACCGCCTCCATCCCGCCCGTGGACAGGCGGTGGCCGGCGACGTTGATGATGTCGTCCGTGCGCCCCAGCACCGTGACGTAGCCGTCGGCATCGACCACGCCCGCGTCCGAGGTGTCGTACCAGCCCGGATAGGTGGTGAGGTAGCTCGTGCGGAAGCGGTCGTCCGCTCCCCACAGGGTCGGCAGGCAGCCGGGCGGCAGGGGGAGCTTCAGCGCGATGGTGCCCATGGTGCCCTCCGGCACCGGACGTCCCGCCTCGTCAAGCACGGCGAGGTCGTAGCCCGGCATCGGCACGCAGGCGCTGCCGTGCTTGACCGGCAGCAGGCCGACACCCAGCGGATTGCCCGCGATGGCCCAGCCCGTCTCCGTCTGCCACCAATGGTCGATGACGGGGCGATCGAGCGCCCGCTCGGCCCAGGCGACGGAATCCGGGTCGGCCCGCTCGCCGGCGAGGAACAGGCTGCGGAAGCGGGAGAGGTCGTGGTCCCGCACGCGCTCGGCCCGCGGATCGTCCTTCTTGATCGCCCGGAGGGCCGTGGGCGCCGTGAACAGGCAGGCGGCGCCGTATTCCGACACCACCCGCCACAGGGCGCCGGCATCGGGGGTGCCGACGGGCTTGCCCTCGTACAGGATCGTGGTGCAGCCGTGCAGCAGCGGGCCGTAGACGATGTAGGAATGCCCCACCACCCAGCCGATGTCGGAGGCGCAGAAATAGGTCTCGCCGGGCGCCACGTCGTAGAGGTTGGGCATGGTCCAGGCCAGCGCCGTGCAGTAGCCGCCGGTGTCCCGCACCACGCCCTTCGGCTTGCCCGTCGTGCCCGAGGTGTAGAGGATGTAGAGCGGGTCCGTGGCCGCCACCGGCATGCAGGCCGCCCGGAGACCCGCCGCCCTGGCGGTCGCGACGGCCTCGGCCCAGTCCCGGTCGCGCCCCGGCACCAGGGTCGCCTCCGCTTGCGGGCGCTGCAGGATCAGGCAGGCATGCGGCGTGTGCGACGACGCCGCGATGGCGGCATCGAGCAGCGGCTTGTAGGCGACGACGCGGTTCGGCTCGATCCCACACGAGGCCGCGAGCACCACCTTGGGCGTGGCGTCGGTGATGCGGATGGCGAGTTCGTTGGCGGCGAATCCCCCGAACACCACGGAATGGACGGCCCCGAGGCGGGCGCAGGCGAGCATACCGAATAGCGCTTCGGGCACCATCGGCATGTAGATCACCACACGGTCGCCGGGGCCCACCCCGCACGCGGCCAGGAGCCCGGCGAGGGTCGCCACCTCGTCGAGCAAGTCCGCGTACGTAATGGTGCGGCGGGTGCCGGTGACGGGCGAGTCGTACCGGATCGCCGCCTGCGTGCCGCGACCGGCCGCGACGTGGCGGTCCACGGCGTTGTGGCAGGCGTTGAGGCGTCCGTCGCGGAACCAACGGCCGCAGGCCCCGGCCGATGCGTCGAAGGCACGGGTCGGCGGGCTCGCCCAGTCGAGGGCCTGCGCCGCAGCGAGCCAGAACGCCTCGGGGTCGGCGAGGGAGGCGGCGTGGATCTCGGAATAGGCGGCGTTGCCGGGCCGGGCGTTGGCGGGGGCGTCCATCGAATCCTCCGGTCGTCGGACCGGTCGTGGTCGCCGGCTTGAGCCGGACCTTATGCGGGACGGCGGGCTTCCCGCAAACGAGAACCGCCGCCCTGGAGACCAGGGGCGGCGGCGAACGCTCAGAGAAAAATTTGGGCCTGTACGGGCTCAGTGCAGCGAATCGGTGTCGCTTCGAAGCCGGTTCATCTCGTCCTTGAGAAGGAGTTTCTTTCTCTTGAGTTCTGCGATGCGCAGGTCGTTCGCCGAGGGACTGTGCTTGGCGTCGTGGATCTCCCGCTCGAGGGCTTCGTGCTTCCGGGCGAGCTGGGTCAGGTGCGTCTGCAGTGACATGAGTGTCTTCTCCTGTCTCGTTTCGACGAATCGGAGACTGACATATGTGAAGCCGGCTGTCGAAGGCTATTGGCGGCCAGGCTTGCGGGTTTTTCCGGACCGGCCTCGGGCGTGGTTAACCGGCTCCTGTGAGACCTTGCCTGTGCAGGCCGCGCCGGGGGTTCTTGCCGTCGGCGGAGCGGTGCCGCATGGTCGGAGCACGGGGATCCCGGGGCTACAGGGTGCGATGGCGAGTGCGTTGAACGACGACGAACCGACGGCGTTCGCCGACGAGCTGGAGCGGCTCAAGCAGGAGCACCGCGACCTCGACGGCGCCATCGACGCCCTCGAACTGAGCGTCGCCGGCGACCAGCTCCAGATCCAGCGCCTCAAGAAGCGCAAGCTCTCCTTGCGCGACCGGATCTCCTACATCGAAGACCAGATCACGCCGGACATCATCGCCTGACCCAGGCCGGCCGGTTTCGCCGAACCGGGATGACGCGAGGGCTATGCAGGGCCCGCGAGATCCACGCGCGGAGAACGGGAAGGCCAAGCGTCGCCGGTTGGACGTGCGCCTCGACCGGCTGCCTCGCAGACTGTTGGCCCCAGAGCGTCGAAGTTTGGAAGCGGACGATCCAAGAAGGCACGCTGCGGACCGAATTTCTCCTGACCGTCCTCTCAACGCAACTGACGATCGCCATCCCCCCGGGCACCCATGGGTGGGTTTCTGGGGACGGACGATCCTAAGACCCGAGGGTTCGCGTGGTCGCCCGAGACGCCGACGCCGAGCTTCGCGATTTCCCAGCAGGGGGACGCGCTCTACACGGATCGCGTTCTCACGACGCTCGCTGATCCGGCCTGAAAGGGACTCGGATCATCGATCACCCATGCCGCAGACCGAGGGTGGGATCGCAGTGCGTTCGCGAGCACCCTGTCACGCTATCTCGCCCGCGAAGTACGCTACCAACGCCAGATACGATTTGTCCGATTGCAAAGGATGATCAGGATCGTCTCGCGCAAGCATCCAGGCACCCTCAAAGCACATCAACCATTCCCCGACCTCGAAGAAGCGTTCCATATTGGAAGTGAGCAGTTCCAGTTCCCGCAATCTCTGCATGACCGCCTCAAGCTCGGCGATCAGTTCGTTGTCGGTTCGGATCATAGCCGCCACCACCTATGACCAAATTCAGTCGCAAATCGTCTAGGCTGACGGTCCGCGCTTGAGCGACATTCTGTTCGAGGCACTAGGCCGTCATCGAGCCGCGAGCCAACGGAGCCGAACGGCGGTGACGGCCACGTCCCTCCGACCGCTCGACCCTTCTATGAAGTCGATCGCGACGACTCCACCCCGGCGGCCTCGCAGACGATCTGGAGGCAGCGCGAGCGGTCCTGCGGGTCCTGGATCCGGCGAAAGGCGTCGACCAAGGCCGCGCATTGCTCGATCAGGACGGCCTGTTCGGTCCTCACGGCCGCGTTTGGCCGCGCGCCGTCCATCGCGGGTTGGCCTGCCCCTGGGAGGGCGGGGGTCTCACCCAGCTGCGCCGTGGTGATCCCGAGCGTGTCCGCGATCCGCGCGAGGTAGTGCTGCCGGATCTGGAGAGGGCCCTGCCGTCGCTCGGCGTCGGGATCCGCGAGGTTGGCCTGGAGTTCTTCGAGGGCATTCAATCTACGGCCCATCGTAGGTCTCCCGGTTGAACGAGCATCCGTCCTGGATGTGCAGCGGCGCATATGATTTTATTGCCATATCTTATCATGGATTAATATGCGAAAATTTACATTTGTTATTCGGAACTCTGTTTGGTATCTCTAGCATCGGCTATGTTGCTTAACGACAACTATCTGAGGGAGCTGCGGGGCGCAGTGGAACAACGCACATCATACGAAGACGCAGCGATGCAGATTTTATTGCAGGATGCCCTCGATGCCTCCGATGTGATCGGCCGTTGGGAGTACGACGTTCCGAACGACCGGGCGTACGCGGACGCGCTCGTGGCCCGGGTGTTCAACCTCGACCCCATCGCGGCCAAGAGCGGTGCTCCCCTGAAGGCCTTCCTGGCCGGCATTCATCCCCATGATCGCGAACGCGCGGCCCAGACCATCGCTCGCAGCGCCGAGGACGGCCTCGTATGTACCTTGGAGTATCGCGTTCGCTCCGCCGATGGGGTGACGCGCCGGGTCCTTGATCGCGGCCGCTTCGCCCATGATCGTGCAGGACGCCCGACCCGGGGCAGCGGTATCCTCGTCGACATCACCCAGACGAAGCCGGATACGGTCTCGGGCCTCTCCGCATCCGATCTGAGAACCTCCGATCTGAGACCCTCCAATCTCAGAGGATCCCTGGAACGCGCGGCCGAGCATGGCCTCGTCGTTCGCGCGGCGATCCATGAACTTCCGCCCTCCGTGCTGCACCAGATGAGCGACATGCTCCTGCTGGAGATCGGACGGCGGCTGGCGCAGATCACGGACGTCCGGCATCAGGGCGGATGATCTGACCCTGGACGCGGCATTCCCGTTCCGAACGGCAAATTCGGTTCGAGGACAGCCCGCCCGCCGATAGGCTCGTGACCAACCGTGAACCGAATCGATCATCCGGCCTCCCACCGTCGGGCCGACCCGCAATCCGCAGGGGACGGCCCCCCGCCGCCACCCGCCTCGTCCCGGGCCCCGCCTTGCGGCTCGGCCACCGCCCGCGTATGCGGCTGGATTGGGGTGCCGCAGGCCCCCGCCCCCTTGAATCAATAGGGATGGGACGACGATGGCGGGAGCCGCTCCGGTCGCGATCATTATGGGCAGCCAGTCCGACTGGGCGACCATGCGGCATGCAGCCGAAACCCTCGATGCCCTCAGGGTCGCCCACAGCGATCGCATCGTCTCGGCCCACCGCACCCCGGACCGCCTCGTCGCCTTCGCCAAGGGCGCCAAGGCCGAAGGCTTCCAGGTGGTGATCGCCGGGGCCGGCGGCGCCGCCCACCTCCCCGGCATGACCGCCGCCATGACCCCCCTCCCCGTGCTCGGCGTTCCGGTGGAATCGAAGGCCCTGTCGGGCCAGGACAGCCTGCTGTCCATCGTCCAGATGCCCGCCGGCATCCCCGTGGGCACCCTCGCCATCGGCCGTGCCGGCGCCGTCAACGCGGCGCTCCTCGCCGCCGCCATCCTGGCCCTGACCGACCCGGACCTCGCCGCCCGCCTCGAAGCCTGGCGCGCCGCGCAGACCGCGAGCGTCGCCGACCATCCGCAAAGCGATCTCCCTTGAGCGTGCCGTTTGTCGTGAACACCTTGCCCGAAGTCCAGCCCGGCTTGCCCGAAGTCCAGCCCGGCTCCACCCTCGGCATCGTCGGGGGCGGCCAGCTCGGCCGCATGATCGCGCTCGCCGCCGCGAATTACGGCCTCAAGGTCCACGTTTTCGCCCCCGATGCCGACAGCCCGGCCTTCGACGTCTGCGCGCACCAGACCGTGGCGGCCTACGACGACGTGGAAGCCCTCGCGCGGTTCGCCGCCAGCGTCGACGTCGTGACCTACGAGTTCGAGAACATCCCGGCCGCCGCCGCCGAGGCGCTGGCCGCCAAGGCCCCCCTGCACCCCAATGCCGGCGCCCTCGCCACGACGCAGGACCGGCTGACGGAAAAGAGCTTCATCAACGGCCTCGGCATCGAGACCGCCCCGTATCGGGCCGTCGACACCGCCGAGGACCTCGTGCGGGCGCTCGAAGAGATCGGCCGCCCGGCGATCCTGAAGACCCGGCGCTTCGGCTACGACGGCAAGGGGCAGCGCATGATCCGCGCCGAGGGCGCGATCGACGCCGCCGCGATCCTGGGCGAATTCGACGGCGCGCCCTGCATCCTCGAAGGCTTCGTGCCCTTCGAGACCGAGGTGTCCGTGGTGGCCGCACGCGGCCCCGACGGGGCGTTCGCCGCCTACGAGCCCTGCGCCAACGAGCACCGCGACCACATCCTCGCGGTCACCCGCGTGCCAGCCCCCGGCATCGCGCCCCAGACAGAGGCCGCCGCCATCGCCATGGCCCGCCGCATCGCCGAGGCGCTGGACTATGTCGGCATCCTCGCCGTCGAGATGTTCCTGGTGCCCCAGGCCGACGGCCCCGCCCGGGTGGTGGTCAACGAGATCGCCCCGCGGGTCCACAATTCCGGCCACTGGACCATCGAGGGCGCGACCACCTCGCAATTCGCCCAGCATGTCCGGGCCGTCTGCGGCTGGCCTCTCGGAGACCCCGCCCGCGTCGGCGGCATGGCCGTCGAGATGCACAACCTCATCGGCGACGAGGTCTCGGACTGGACCGCGCTCCTGGCCCAGTCGAGCGCGCACCTGCACCTCTACGGCAAGGGCGAGGCCCGGCCCGGCCGCAAGATGGGCCACGTCACCCGGCTCCTCCCCAAACCCTGATCGTCCCGCGAGCGCCCCATGTCCGAACTCAGTCTTGCCGCCGCCCAGACCCTCGTCGCCAAGGCCCTCGAGGCCGGCCGCGCCCATGGGCTGAAGCCCCTCGTGGTGGCGGTGTTCGACGCCCGCGGCGCCCTGAAGGCCCTGGCCGCCGAAGACGGCACGTCCCTGCGCCGGGCCGAGATCGCCATGGGCAAGGCCAACGGCGCCCTCGCGCTCGGGCTGGGGTCCCGCGCCATCGCCAAGCGGGCCGAGGCCGACCCGACCTTCATCGCCGCAATGAGCCACCTCGTCGGCCCCGCTGCCTTGGTGCCGGTGCCGGGCGGCGTCCTCATCCGCCACGGCGACACGCTGCTGGGCGCCGTCGGCATCTCGGGCGACACCTCGGACAACGACGAACTCTGCGCCGTCGCCGGCATCGAGGCGGCGGGGTTTTCGGCGCAGACCGGCGCTTGAGATCGTACGACGATACGCCCTGTGCCTCGCCGTACGATCCTCATCGAGCGGCCTGGAATTCGCATTCCTAACCTGTCGCGGCGAGCGCCGGGCTTCTTTCCTGTCAGGGAGGGCGATCGTCGATGCGGGTGGCGGTCTATCTTCGTCAGAGGTGCAGTGTCGAAGACGCGAAGCGCCCGTTGCGCATCCCCGCCCCGCCTGCGGGGAGAGGGGGATGCGCCCAAGCGCTCCGCGCGACGGGCCGAGGGCTGATGAAGGCGCGATCCTCCGTCTGTACCGGCATTGCCTGGAAGGATTGGAGGCCTGGCGCGCTCCACGCCATCGGTTCGGCGAAGGCGGCATGAGACCCGCCCCGCACCGCCGCCAGTGCCTCGCGGGACTCGCCGCCGCCGCCCTCGCGCGCCCGGCCGAGGCCGCGCCGGCCGGTCTCTACCGGCGCGGGAACGACGCCGATCCCGGCACCCTCGATCCGCACAAATCCTCGACGGTGGCCGAGGCACACATCCTGCGCGACCTCTACGAGGGCCTGCTCACCTACGACAACCACGGCCGCATCATCCCCGGATGCGCCGAGGCCTGGACCGTGTCGGGCGATGGCCTCACCTACACCTTCACCCTGCGGGAGCGCGCGCGCTGGTCGAACGGCGATCCGGTGGTGGCGAACGATTTCGTGTTCAGCCTGCGCCGCATCCTCGATCCGGCCCTTGCGGCGAAATACGCCGAGGTGCTGTTTCCGATCCGGGGCGCGGCGGCCGTCAATCGCGGTGCGGCAGCGCCCGAGTCGATCGGGGTGGACGCGCCGTCGGCCCGGACCCTCGTCCTTACCCTCGAGCGGCCGACGCCGTACGTCCTCGAACTCCTCACCCATTCCACCGCCCTGCCGGTCCATCCGGCCACGGTGACGCGCTTCGGCGCGGCGTTCACCCGGCCGGAGAACCTCGTCTCCAACGGGGCCTACGCGTTGCGCGAGGCGGCACCGAACGACCGGGTCATCCTCGTCCGCAACCCGCATTTCCACGCGGCGGCCGATGTCGCGATCCCCAGCGTGGCGTTCCTGCCGACGCCGGACCTCGCCAGCGCCGTGCGGCGCTACGCCGGCGGCGAGATCGATTCCCTGGCCGACCTCCCCGCCGATCAGATGGCCTCCCTCCGGGCGCGGTTCGGCGGGCAGGTGGTGCTCGGACCATCGCTCGGGCTCTACGCCCTCGCCCTCGACACCCGCCGGGCGCCCTTCGACGACGTCCGGGTGCGCCGCGCCCTGTCCCTCGTCATCGACCGCGAGTTCCTGGCCCAGCGCCTGTGGGGCGAGACCATGGACCCGGCTTATTCCATGTGTCCGCCCGGCCTCGACCATTACCGGGCGCCGCCGGAACTCGCCGGCCGCGACGCCCTGCCCATCGACCGCGAGGACGAGGCCCGGGCCCTCCTCGCGGCCGCCGGCTTCGGACCGGGCCGCCCCCTCGCCCTCGAGTATCGCTTCAACGCGAGCGACAACAACCGCAACACCGCGGTGGCCCTGGCGGAGATGTGGCGCGGCATCGGCGTCGCCACGCGCTTCACCTACACGGACGCCAAGACCCACTTCGCCTATCTGCGCGAGGGCCGGCCCTTCGACGTGGCGCGGGTCTCGTGGATCGCGGATTATTCTGACCCGCAGAACTTCCTCTTCCTGCTCCAGAGCGGCAACGACACCCTCAACCCCGGCCATTACGCCGACGCCGCCTACGACGGCCTGATGCGGGACGCCGCCGGGGAGACCGACCTCGCCCGCCGGGCCGACCTGCTGTTCCGGGCCGAGACCATCGTGGTGACGGATCTGCCCTGGATCCCCGTGATGCACACCCGTTCGAAGGCCCTGATCAGCCCGCGCCTCTCGGGCTACCATCCGAACCTCCGCAACGCCGCGCCGACCCGCTTCCTGAGGCTCGAGGCGTGATCGGCTTCGTCCTGCGCCGCCTGCTCCAGGCGGTGCCGACCCTGCTCGCCGTGGTGACCGTGAGCTTCTTCCTCATCCGCCTCGCCCCCGGCGGGCCGTTCGACCTCGAACGCCCCCTGGCGCCGGCCGCCATGGCGGCGCTACAGGAGACCTACGGCCTCGATCAGCCCCTCGCCGTGCAGTACCTGCGCTACCTCGGCGCCCTGGCGAGCGGCGATTTCGGGCCGTCCTTCTCGTTTCGCGACCGCGGCGTCGCCGAACTCTTAGGCCACGGCCTGCCCGTCTCCATGACCGTCGGCGGCCTCGCCCTGGGGTTGGCCCTCGCGCTCGGCATCGGCCTCGGCGCCGGGGCGGCCTTCCGTCCGGGCCGCCTCCTCGATCGCGTCATCGGCCTCGGCGCCGGCCTCGGGGTCGCGGTGCCGACCTTCGTCGTCGCCCCCCTCCTGCAGATCGTGTTCGGCCTCGGCCTCGGCTGGCTCCCCGTCGGAAGCTGGGAGGGCGGTACCCCCGCCCACCTCGTCCTGCCGGTGCTGACCCTGGCCCTGCCCCAGGCCGGCCTCCTGGCCCGCCTCACCCGGGCGTCGCTGCGCGAGACCCTCGCCCTGCCGCACATCCGCACCCAGCGCGCCATGGGCCTGCCGCGCCTGCGCATCGCCCGCCACGCCCTGCGCGGCGCCCTCCTGCCCATCGTGGCGATCCTCGGCTCCACCGCCGCCGCGCTCCTCACCGGGTCCGTGGTGGTCGAGACCCTGTTCGGCCTGCCCGGCCTCGGCCGCACCTTCGTGGATGGCGCGCTCAACCGCGACTATACGCTGGTGATGGGCACCGTGGTGCTGGTCGGCGTGTTCGTCATCGGCCTCAACCTCGTCGCCGATATCCTCTGCGCCCTCCTCGACCCGCGCCTGCGGATCGCTCGATGAGGGGCTTCGTCCGGCGCCTGTTCCGCCACCGCTCGGCCATCGTCGCGCTCGGGTTCCTCGCGGCCGTGGCGCTGGCCTGTCTCGTGGGTCCCGAACTCACGGGCCACGACCCGGGTCGAATCTATCCCGACCTCGTCGGCACGCCGCCGGGCCTCGCGGCGCATCCCCGGCCCGGAACGGTGCGCCCGGCCCTGGAACGGCTCGCGTTCCGCATGCGCGTGACGGTGCGCGCCATTACAATCCGGGATGGAACGGCGCACCTGACTGTGGACGCGCCGCGCTCGATCGACCCGCGCGTGCTGACCTACCTGCCCCGCTCCGACCTGTTCGGGCCGGCGACGATCCTCGAGCGGGCGGAGGACGGGCGCCGCCTCGTGGTCTCCGTGCCGGTGCTGGAACAGCGCTTTCTCCTCGGCACCGACGTCCTGGGGCGCGATCTCCTCACCCGCACCCTCGTCGCCGGCCGCGTCTCCCTCGTCATCGGCCTCGTCGCCACCGGCGTCGCCCTCCTCATCGGGCTCACCTACGGGGCGGTGGCGGGCTACGCCGGCGGGCGCCTCGATGCCGTGATGATGCGCCTCGTCGACGTGCTCTACGCCCTGCCGTTCGTGTTCTTCGTTATCATGCTGCTGGTGTTCTTCCGCGCCGGTCTCGGGCTCATCCTGGTCGCCATCGGCGCCGTCGAATGGCTCGACATGGCCCGGATGGTCCGGGCCCAGACCCTGTCGCTCCGCCAGCGAGACTTCGTCCGCGCCGCCGAGGCCCTGGGCCTGTCCTCGGCGCGGATCCTCGTCCGTCACATCGTGCCGAACACCCTCGGGCCCGTCACCGTCGCCGCTACGGTGTTGGTTCCAAAGGTCATTCTCTTGGAGAGCTTCCTGTCGTTCCTCGGCCTCGGGGTGCAGGAACCGCAGACGAGCTGGGGCGCCCTCATCGCGGAGGGCGCGCGGGCCATCGAATCCGCCCCGTGGATGCTCGCCGCCCCCGCCGCCCTCCTTGTGACGACGCTGCTGGCCCTGAACGTGCTGGGGGATGCCCTTGGCGAAGCCCTCGACCCGCGCCGCGACGCCCTCACCGCCCCGCGGTGAGCCCTGGATAGACCACCCGGACGGAGCGTCGCTCCCGCGACGGTTCTGCGACGGCAGGCTTGGCGTTGGCAGGCTTGGCGACGGCAGGCTTGGCGTTGCGCCGCTCGGGCTCCGCCGCGCCCGTCGACCCGGTCGTGATCACATCGGTCGGCCGCAGGTGCCACCACGCGAAGCCGGATCGTGCAGGATCCTCCGCAGCGACGGATCGAGAACAGACGATGATCAGGAGGGCCGCGAGGCCGGCGCGGGACAGCATGAGAAGGGTACATCCGGAACCAAGATGCTATTCCACCCGACGAACGATGAAAGCTTGGCGGAACCGTTGCCGAGTCCGGCGGATTGCCCACACTTCAGTCCCAATACGCTTAACGAGGTATCGATGGCGACCAAGGCAGAGACCGCGTCCGGCCCTACGCCGGAGCGGGTGCCCATGGGCACCGTCATCGACACCGACATCGCCGCCCGCCTCGACCGCCTGCCCTGGGGACGATTCCACGTCCTCGTCATCGTGGCGCTGGGGATCACGTGGGTTCTCGACGGGCTCGAAGTGACCCTGGCCGGCTCCCTCGTCGGCGCACTCCGCGCCGCGCCCATGAGTTTTACGGAGTTCGACATCGGCTTGGCGGCGAGTTCCTACCTCGTGGGTGCCGTCGTCGGCGCCCTCGGGTTCGGCTGGCTCACGGACCGCATCGGGCGCAAGAAACTCTTCTTCATCACCCTGGCCCTCTACCTCGCAGCCACCGCCGCCACGGGCCTCTCCTGGAACATCTGGAGTTTCTGCATCTTCCGCTTCCTCACCGGGGCGGGCATCGGTGGCGAGTACACGGCCATCAACTCGACGATCCAGGAACTCGTCCCCGCCCGCGTGCGCGGCTGGACCGACCTCGTCATCAACGGGTCGTTCTGGATCGGCGCCGCCCTCGGCTCCTTCCTGTCCATCGCCGTCCTGCGCCCGGGCATGATCGACCCGGCCTGGGGCTGGCGCATCGCCTTCTTCGTCGGCGGCGGCATCGGCCTCGTGATCCTGCTCCTGCGGACCTGGATTCCCGAAAGCCCGCGCTGGCTCGCCACCCACGGCTACGTGGCGGAAGCCGACCGGGTCGTCACCGGTATCGAGAAGCGCTTCATCGACGAGGGTCTGACCCTGCCGCCCGTCGATCCGGCCAAGCGCATGAAGTTGAGGACCCGCAGCCACACCCCCTTGGGTGAAGTGTTCGGCACCATGCTGGGCGGCCACCGCAAGCAGACCCTCGTCGGCCTCGCCCTGATGGTGGCGCAGGCGTTCTTCTACAACGCTCTGTTCTTCACCTACGCCCTCGTGCTCCAGCGCTTTTACGGCGTTCCGGGCGATCATGTCGGTTGGTACCTGCTCCCCTTCGCGCTGGGCTCCTTCCTCGGCCCGCTGCTGCTGGGACGCCTGTTCGACACCTGGGGCCGCCGCCAGATGATCGCCTTCACCTACGGCATCTCGGCGGTGCTGCTGACCATCACCGGTTACCTGTTCAAGATCGAAGTGTTCGGCCCCGTCGGCCAGACGGCGGCCTGGATGGTGGTGTTCTTCTTCGCCTCCGCCGCCGCGAGCGCGGCCTACCTCACCGTGGCAGAGACCTTCCCCCTGGAGATCCGGGCGCTGGCCATCGCGGTGTTCTACGCGCTCGGCACCGGGATCGGTGGCGTTTCAGGGCCGCTCCTGTTCGGCGCCCTCGTGGAGACTGGGTCGCGGGACAACGTCCTCATCGGCTACGCCATCGGTGCAACGCTCATGGCGATCGCAGCCATCGTCGGGGGCATCTGGGGCACGGCCGCCGAAGGCAAGTCGCTGGAAGACGTCTCGAAGCCGCTTGCCGCGGCGTGAGGTTTCGTGATGCTGGGGGAGCTGCAACCGGAGCTCTCACACGGTGTTGGTGGAGTACGGATTTTCGGAACTCTGAGCAGGACCCCCATCGATGCGCAGCTTTCTCCTGACGTCCACAGCCCTCGTCTTCGCAACCTCGGCTCTCGCACAGGGCACCGGCCCCGCCGAGATCCGTCAGCCGGGGCCGCCCCGGATCACGACGCCCGGGACATCCGATACGCCGGTGGTGAAACCGGGTGGGATCGACAATGGCGGCCCGGGCTCGATCGGCTCGGTGGCCCCGGGCGCCACGGGCGCGGAGACCCGCTCGAACAATTCCGGCGCCAGCGGCAACGCCGAGCAGAACACGAAGCCGATCGGCAACACCGGCGGCGGTGGCGGCGGCGGAAGCTGAGGCTACCCTTCTCCGTCGCGGCGCGCCTGGAAGAACCCCCGCAGGAGTGCGGCGGCTTCGGCCTCGCGAAACCCGCCGTACACCTCCGGTGCGTGGTGGCAGGTCGGCTGGTTGAAGACCCTCGGGCCATGCTCGACACCGCCGCCTTTCGGGTCGTAAGCCCCAAAGTACAGGCGGCGAATCCGGGCGAACGATATCGCGCCCGCACACATCGGGCAGGGCTCGAGGGTCACGTAGAGATCGCAATCCGTCAGACGTTCCGTGCCGAGCGCCGTGCAGGCGGCGCGGATCGCAAGAATCTCCGCATGCGCCGTCGGGTCCTTGAGGGCACGGGGACGATTGTGCGCCTTGGCGACCACCCGACCGTCCAGGACCACCACCGCGCCCACTGGCACCTCCCCTTCCAGCGCCGCATGACGGGCAGCGTCGAAGGCGTGTCCCAAAGGATCATCGGTGTCGAAAGGAAAGCGCACAGACATCCATCCCGTACAGTCGGGTCGACGCGACCCGAACCAATGCATCCCGTCCAGTCGGGTCGCCGCGACCCGAACAAATGTTGGCTTTTATCGCGCCCCGTGTGGTTCTGCCGAGCGTGAGATGGGAACAACAGTCGAGCTGGTACCGTTTGATGTGCAACGCGGCCGAGCCGCCCGTTTCGAAAGAGGGTCTCACGATGAGCAGCACCACCGACAAGATCAAGGGCGTCGCCAACGAGGCCATCGGCAACATCAAGCAAGGTATCGGCAACGCGACCGATAATGACAAGCTCAAGGCCGAGGGAAAAGCCCAGGAACTGAAGGGTGAGACCCAGAAGACTGTGGGCGATGCCAAGGACGGCATCAAGAATGCCGCCGACACGGTGAAGAGCAAGATCTGAACCTTGTTTTGGCGTGAGCGTCCCAGCAGAGGTTGGTGACGCAGAAATCCGGAAGGGCGGCCTTTGGGCCGCCTTTTCGCGTTCGTGCGCCTGCACGGTCGGGAAGCGGCTGTCGATCGGGATATCTCGCAACGGCGCCCCTGCTCTGTTATGGGGGCACGATGAGCGACAACATCGACGACAAGACGGGCGGGTCCGACGACACGCCCGCCACACCTTCCGTATCGACGCAGGCCGAAGCAGCCCCCTGGTCACCCGCAACCGATGCCGGCGTACCGGGCCCCTCGGCCGAGGAACAGCCGAAGGTGCGCAAGGCCGCGATGCCTTCGCGCGGCGGCGACGCGCCCCTCCGGCGCAAGCCCGTGGCGCCTGCCGCGGCAAAGCCCGCCGGTAAGCCGGCTGCGGGAGAAGCCGACGAGCCGGAAGGTACGGCATCGACCCATGAGGGTGAGCGCATCGCCAAGGCCATCGCCAGGGCCGGCATCGCGTCGCGCCGGGACGTCGAGTTGATGATCGAGCAGGGCCGGGTGACTCTGAACGGCAAGATCCTGACCTCGCCAGCCATCAACGTGACCGCCGCCGACGAGATCACCGTCGACGGCGATCCGCTGCCCGAGCGCGAACGCACCCGCCTGTGGATCTACCATAAGCCGCGCGGTCTGGTGACGACGGCACGCGATCCGGAGGGGCGCCAGACGGTGTTCGAGGCGCTGCCGGAGGATCTGCCTCGGGTCGTGGCCATCGGCCGTCTCGACATCAACACCGAGGGCCTGCTGCTCCTCACCAACGACGGTGGTCTCGCGAAGGTCATCGCTCACCCTGATACGGGTTGGCTGCGCCGCTACCGCGTCCGGGCCCACGGCGACACGACCCAGGCCGAACTCGACAAGCTGCGGAAGGGGGTGACCATCGACGGGATGGATTACGGCCCCATCGACGCGGTGCTCGACCGGGCATCCGGGGACAATCTGTGGCTGACGCTGGGCCTTCGCGAGGGAAAGAATCGCGAAGTCAAACGGATCCTCGAGCACCTCGGGCTCGCCGTGAACCGGCTGATTCGCCTCTCCTTCGGGCCGTTTCAGCTCGGAGACCTCGAAGCCGGCCTGACCGAGGAAATTCGCACCAAGGTCCTGAAGGAACAGCTTGGCCCCGGCCTGTCCGAGCAGGCGGGTGTCGATTTCGAAAGCCCGGTTCGCGAGCCCATCGCGCCGTTCGGGTCGCCAAAACAGCAAGCGAAGCAGCCCGCGCGTAGCGCTTCGGCCGCCCAGCAGCGTGAACGCCGCGACTTCGACGACGGCGAGGCGCGGCCTCAGCGCAGCGCCGATCGTGGCGCATCGCGGGGGGGCGACCGCCCCATGTACAAGCCGACCGCACCCGCGCGCGTGCCCACCGGCGGCAACAGCGCCGGCCCGCGCCGCTCCGTCTGGCGCGCCGAGGAAGAGGCTCCGCAGGACGATGGCCCGCGCCGGGTGAAGATTCCCCGCCGGGGCGCCGATCCGAAGGCCGAGCGGGAGGCCGCTGCCGCACGGGGCCGCGAGCGTGTCGGTTCCATCGGCACGGGCGATCGCCGCGTGCTGGTCGAACGCCTGAAGGCCAGTCCGCAGGAGCCGGCGCCCGAGCCGCATCGCCGCGATCGCGGTGCCCGTCGCGACGATGCGGCAACCGGTGAACGTCCGGTGCGTACGGTTCGTCAGGCCGATGCCCGTGCCGCGCGCCAGAACGAAGCCGCCGAGCGCCCACAGCGCCGTTTCGACGCCGATGCCCGGCCCCAGCGCCGGGACGACGCTCCCCGCGGCCAGGGTGCGCCCCGTCCCTTCGCCCGACCGGACAATGCCGAGCGGCGTGGTCCTCCCCGGGGTAGCGACGAACGTCCGCGCACCTTCAAGCCACGCGATGGCGGAGGATTCGCCGAGAGAGGCGAGCACCCGGCGTTCAACCGAGGCGCGCCGCGAGGCGACAAGCCATCCGGTTTCCAAGGCGACAAGCCCGGCGGATTCCGGGGTGGCGACGATCGTCCCGGCGGGTTCCGCGCGGGTGGGGGCAAGCCTGACGGCTTCAAGCCCGGCGGCTTCAAGGCGGGTGGCTTCAAGGGGGGCGAACGCTCCGGCGGCGGGGATCGCGACATCGGTGGTGAGCGCTCCGGGGCCGATCGCGGCGGCTTCCGTCCCGGGGACAAGCCGGGTGGATTCAAGGCCGGCGGAAAACCCGGCGGTTTCGGCAAGCCTGGCGGTTTCGGCAAGCCCGGTGGCGGCAAGCCCGGCGGCAGCGGTGGCAAGCCGGGTGGGTTCAAGGCCGGCGGCGCGGGTCGCGTCGGCGGAGCCAAACCTGGTGGCTTTGGCGGTCGCGGTGGCTCGGCCGGCAAGCCCGGCGGCGGCGCGGGTCGCCCGCCGCGCGGCGGTAGCCGGTGAGGATCGTCGGCGGCGACCAGCGCGGTCGCCGCCTCGCCACCCCGAAAACCGAGGCCATCCGTCCGACATCGGACCGCCTGCGGGAAGCGGTCTTCAACGTGCTGACGCACGCCTACGACGACGCGGTCGTGGGCGCGCGAGTTCTCGATCTCTTCGCCGGGACGGGGGCACTCAGTTTCGAAGCCCTGTCACGGGGGGCCGCCTATGCGCTCCTCGTCGACGAGGGGGCGGAGGCACGCGGCTTGATCCGAGAGAATATCGAAGCGTTCGGCGCTGAGGGGCGGACCCGGCTGTTTCGCCGGGACGCGACCCGCCTCGGGCCCGTCGGCACCAGCGGCACTTTCGGGCTCGTCTTCTGCGATCCGCCGTACGGGCGTGATCTCGCTCCCGCGGCCTTGGCCTCGGCGGCCTCCGGGGGGTGGCTCGTCCCCAACGCCCTGGTGGTGGTCGAGGAGACCGCGAGCGTCACCATCACGCTGCCGCCGGATTTTCGCGAGCTGGAACGCCGGGTCTACGGCGACACCGCCGTGGCTTTCGTCCGCTTCACCGGCTGACGCTTTTTAGCGGGCCTCGGCTTGTTCGAAGGGCGGCATCCCCAAGCGGTGAGCTCAACGCCGGCCGAACAACCGCTCGATGTCGGCGAGCTTCAGAGCAACGTAAGTCGGGCGACCGTGGTTGCACGTGCCCGACAGGGGCGTCGCCTCCATCTCCCGCAGGAGCGCGTTCATCTCCTCCGGACGCAGGCGCCGGCCCGCGCGGATCGAGCCGTGGCAACTCATGCGGGACAGGATGGCATCAAGGCGTCGGCTGAGGGGACCACCGCCCTCGTCGCGTCCGTCGAGGCCGCCGTCCTCCAGTCCGCTGCCCGCCAGGGCGTCGAGGATATCGATGACGAGGGTTCGGGTCGAAGCGCCGGCGAGGGCCGCCGGCACTTCGCGGACGAGCACGGCTCCGGTGCCGAAGGCTTCGAGGGTGAGCCCGAGGCGCTCGAGGTCCGGCGCGGCGTCGAGGAGGCGGGCGGCATCGTCGGGC
Organism: Methylobacterium sp. Leaf87; assembly: GCF_001422775.1. NCBI lineage: Bacteria > Pseudomonadati > Pseudomonadota > Alphaproteobacteria > Hyphomicrobiales > Methylobacteriaceae > Methylobacterium > Methylobacterium sp. Leaf87. Next base: position 114,315 of record NZ_LMMI01000002.1, read on the forward strand.
GCCATCTCGACCACATCGGGAATCAGCAGGCCTTGGCGGGCGATACCGCCACCCGCGCGCTCGCGCTTCAGCCGCTCGTAGACGAGGCGCTCATGCGCGGCGTGCTGATCGACCAGCACGAGGCCGTCCCGGGTCTGGGCGACGATGTAGGTTTCGTGAAGCTGAGCCCGCGCTGCGCCGAGCGGATGGTCGGCGGCGGCCTCCGCCTCTTCGAGATGTGCCGCGCCCTCACGGCGCAGATCGGCGCTCGGCGGGGCGAAATCGTGGGTGAAGGCAGCCTGGGGTGCCTCGTCGAAACCGGCCCGGAACGGCGTCCCGTCCCGGGCCGCTGGGAAGCGCCCCGGGGCACCGAACGACGGCAGGCCACGCGGCAGGGGCGGCGATGCGGACGGCCGCGCACCCCACCCCGTATGCGCCTGCAGCGAGCGCCCTTCGTTCGGCAGGCCGTGGGCCGCCTCGGAACCCGTCGGCAGTGGCTCCGATCGGAGGGCGTCGAGGGTGCGCGCCGCCGTCGTCGTCGCCGTACGGGCGCCGGCACGGCGCAGCGCCTCGTGGATCGCGCTGACGATGAGACCGCGCACGAGGGCCGCATCGCGAAACCGCACCTCGGTCTTGGCCGGATGGACGTTCACATCGACGAAGGCCGGGTCGCACGTGATCGACAGGGCGAGCACGGGATGGCGATCGGAACTCATGGTGTCGGCGTAGGCGCCCCGCACGGCACCGAGCAGCAGGCGGTCGCGCACGGGCCGGCCGTTCACGGTGAAATGGATCTGGTTCGCGTTGCCCCGGTGGAAGCTCGGCAGACCGACATGGCCGGAGAGCGCGAAACCCTCCCGCGCCATGTCGAGGGGGATCGCGTTAGCGCCGAACTCCAGACCGAGCACCGCCGTCAGGCGTCGCAGCACGGCGGCGGGTCCGCCTTCGCTCTCGGCTGGGAAGACAATGGGGCTGCCACCCTCCGCGCGGAGAACAAGGCGAATGCCGGGCTCGGCCACGGCGAGGCGCCGCAGGCCCTCGCTGATGGCCGCCGTCTCGGCCCGGTCGGATTTGAGAAACTTGAGGCGGGCCGGCGTCGCCGAGAAGAGGTCCGCGACTTCGATACGGGTCCCGCGCGGACTCGGCGCCGGTCGCACCTCACCGCGCACGCCCGCATCCACCGTGAGGCTGTGCCCGGTCTCGCCTTCCGCCGTGCGGCTCGTGAGGGTCAGCCGGGCCACCGCGCCGATGGAGGGCAGCGCTTCGCCGCGAAAGCCGAGGGTGTCGATCCGGGTGAGGTCGCCGTCTGGCAGCTTCGAGGTGGCGTGGCGCTCCACCGCCAGGGCGAGATCCTGGGCATCCATGCCGGCGCCGTCGTCGACCACCCGGATGAGGCGCCGACCCCCGCCCTCGATGGTGACTTCGATGCTCCTCGCGCCCGCATCGATGGCGTTCTCCACGAGTTCCTTCACGGCGGAGGCCGGACGCTCCACCACCTCGCCCGCCGCGATGCGATCAACGAGGATGGGATCGAGGCGGCGGACCGGTGCGAGGGGGCGGGATGGCGCGAGGGGCATGGCGGGACTATACGACCGCCTGCCGGCAGCCGGAAGGTGAACGGCCGACTCCCGGCGCGCTCTCCCGCATGGACCGAGAGAATGTCCTGACGGCGACGAGGCATGGGGTGACGGATACGCTGGAGCGCTGCCGTGTGGTTTGGGGGCGGACCGACCGCATCGCCGCCCCGCCGGCCCTACGTGTCGTGACCGATGCGATCTACCGTCCGGACATCGGGACAGCGCCCTGGAACCTGACCGGTCCGGATGGCGCTCTCCTCGAGGGCGCCGGCGGTTCGCAAGCGAAAGCGGAAGCCTGTGCCGACGCGGTTCCGCACCTCTATCTCGGCGCCCTCGCCGCGCATTACGGGCACTTCCTCGTCGGCACGCTCGGCCGACTCTGGCCTCTCCTCGACTGGCGCGGCCCGCCCCCGCGCTTGCTCTGCCACGCCACCGGCGATCCGGCCGCCCTACCCTTCCTGGCCCCGATCCTGGCAGCCTTCGGCCTGACCCCGGACGCTGTGATCCGTTTCGATCGGCCGACCCGCATCCCGCACCTCGTCCTGCCGGCACCGAGCCTGAAGGAACAGGCCTTCGCACACGCGGTCCATGCCGGCCTCGTCCAGGCCATCGGCCGCCCGTTCTGGCAAAATACCGTGGTGGATGGTACGGCGCGTCCCGCCTACCTGTCGAAGGCCAGGTTGGTCGTCGGTATCTCGCGCCTGCGCAACGAGGCGGCGCTGGAAGCGGCGCTCGCCCGGCGCGGTGTCGATATCGTCTATCCGGAGAAGCTCGAACTACCCGACCTCGTGCGGCTGTTCTCGGAGCGTCGGGTGGTGATGGGCACGACGGGCTCGGCCTTCCATACGGCGGCCTTCGCCGCGCCAGGCCGGCGCATCCTCGGCCTCAACTGGGCCCCGCACCTCAATGCGAACTTTCCCCTGCTCGACGCCCTGAACCACACGCGGGGGCGGTATTACCATCCCGTCGGCACCGAATCCGGTCCGGACGAGGGGTTCCATTTCGGATGGTGGGTGCCTGACCCGGACGCGGTCGCCGAGGATCTCGTGCACCGTGCCGCCCATTTCGACGATCTCGACGCCATCGATGCGGACCAGGACGCGGCCCGCCGCCGGATCGCACAGGGCCCGCTCGCCGAACGGGTCGCGCGCTGGCTCAGACGCCGCTAGGGCATCGTCCTGCTTACCGTCTCCGCGACGACGCCCGAACCTGTCGTTGTACCGGTTCCCCGGGTAGCCCGTTTCCACCCTGCGGGCCGATGCTCTCGCCGTCAGGCGACGCCGGCGCGCAGAAGGTCGTGGTAGTGAACGAGGCCCACGGGGCGACCGTCCTCGATCACCACCAGGGTGGTGATCTTCATCGATTCCTGGATCTCGAGGGCCTTCGCCAGAAGGGTTTCCGGCACCACCGTGCGCGGCGTCCCGCTCATCAGGGCTTCGACGGCGAGGCTGTCGAGGTCGCTGCGGAAGACATTGCGGCGCAGGTCGCCGTCGGTGACGATGCCGGCGAGTCGCCCTTCGTGATCGACCACGAGGACCGAGCCGAAGCCCTTGGCGTCGATTTCGCGGATGGCCGCGCGCATGGGCGTGCCGCGCGGAACCACGGGCAGGCGCTCTCCCGTGTGCATCACCTCCCGGACCTGACGCAGGGATGCGCCAAGGCGGCCGCCCGGATGGTAGATGCCGAATTCACGGGCCGAGAAGCCGCGGGCTTCGAGCAACGCGACGGCCAGCGCGTCGCCCAGTGCCAACTGCATGGCCGTCGACGTGGTGGGGGCGAGCCCATTGGGGCAGGCCTCGCGGGCTTTCGGCAGGGTCAGGCAGACATCGGCCTCCCGTCCGAGGGTTGAGCCCGGATTGGCCGTGATGGCGATGAGGCCGACACGGTAGCGACGGGCGTAGCCGATGATGTCGGCGAGTTCCGTGGTCTCGCCCGACCACGACAGCGCCACCACGACGTCCTCGGGCTGGATCATCCCGAGGTCCCCATGGCTCGCCTCCGCCGGATGAACGTAGAGGGCCGGCGTTCCGGTGGATGCGAAGGTCGCGGCGATCTTGCGTCCGATATGACCGGACTTGCCCATTCCCGTAAGGATCGCCCGGCCCTTGGCACGGCTGAGGCGAGCCACTGCCGCCGTGAACGGATCGCCGAGACCGTTGCCGATGGCCTCCATCAGGCACGCGAGCCCATCGCGCTCGGTTCCGATGGTGCGCAGGGCGGAAGCCATGGCCGGCGTCACACCGTCGATCGCACCATCAATCGCCGACGCCCCGTCCAGGGCCGTGTTCGCTGGCGGCATTCCACCCCGTCTCCTTGAACCCGAGGCCGTCCGGCGGTCCTCCATGCCGCGCCTATGGCGCGCGAATGTGGTCGCACGGCGGCCCGGGCGCCGAGGACGGCGCCCCGTCGGGAAGCACCGTTGACGCCGCATTAACCCTGTCGGTTGTAGCGGTTTTAACCATGATCCACCCGTTTCCAACGGGACGATCCCCCCGAGGCCGGGGCGCTCCCGGATGTGGGGACGTCCGGCTTCGCCTCGAAGGACGATGGTCCGTGATGCGTGTGCGGCCGACGGGTGAGTGGCGAAAGCGGAGCCTGCCCGGCCTCGCCCTGACGGCGGTGGCCGTCCTCGCCGGCACCGGCATCGTCGCGGCGCAGGTCTCGCGCGGCAACACGGCTCCGAGCTTCGGCACCACGGCCCAGACCGACCCCCTCGCCGACGCAACGGCAACCGACGCTGCCTCGCCACGCATCCCGCCGGCTTCCGATAGCGGTGCGGGTGTAGCGGGAAGCGGCGATGCAGCGGGGGGAGAGTCCGGAGCCGGACTGCGGATCCCGAACCGCGCGGCCGGCGGTACGCGGGTGTCCGGTGCGTCGAGCGGACCGAACAACCGTGACCTCGGCGCCGTGCTCCGTCGTCGAGCGGCGCCGGCCCGCCGTTTTGGATCGGCCACGACCCGGATCACGCGCCAGATCACTCAGACATCGCCCACCGATCTCCGGCTCACCCCGGTCATCCGGACGCCCGTGGTCGGCGTCCCCCTCCCGACCTCCCTTCCCACGCTTCTGCCGCTCGCCGGAATCCAGACCCCGGGCTTCCTTTTCGGCGGCAGCCTGCGCCAGCCGTTGGCCGTCGACCCGGCCTATGCCCCACTCGGGATCAAGCTCGGCACCTTCACGTTCCTGCCGGGCTTCGAGCAGAGCTTCGGCTACGACACCAACCCCGATCAAACCACGCGTCAGGCCGTCAGGCCGTCGGTGGCGCTCCGAACGGAAGCGGATCTCGCCTTTCGCAGCGACTGGTCGTCGAGCCAGTTGACCGGCGAGTTGCGCGGCTCGTACCTCGAGTTTCCGGACAACGACGCGGCGAGCCGGCCCAACGGCCTCGGCGTGACCCGATTGCGGATCGACGCCAACCGCGACACCCGCATCGACGTCGAAGGCCGCTTTCTCATCGAGACGCAACGCACCGGCACGCCCGACCTCAACATCGGCGCGGCGACGCGCCCCCTCGTCATGAGCTACGGAACCACGGTCGGCGTGACGGAGGTGTTCAATCGCGTCCAGGTCTCGCTGCGCGGCCTCCTCGATCGTTCGCAGTTCGAGGATGCCCGACTGACCGATGGCACGATCATCACCCAGAGCGACCGCAACCTGAACCAGTACGGCCTGCAGCTCCGGGCCGGCTACGAGATCTCGCCCAGTCTCACTCCGTTCGTCGATGTTCTCGCCGACACCCGCGTCTACGACCTGCGGGTCGATTCCACCGGCACGCGGCGCGATTCCGATGGGCTGACCCTCTCGGCGGGCAGCAGCATCGCACTGACGCGCTTCCTCGCGGGCGAGGTCTCGGCCGGGTTGCAGCACCGCACCTACAACGACCCGAACCTGCGCGACCTCACCGCTCCGGTCCTCAACGCATCCCTGCTGTGGACGGTCAGTCCCCTCACGGCGGTTCGTCTCAACGCGACGGCGGGGATCGTCGAGACGTCCGTCGCGGGCTCCAGCGGCGTGCGTACCCAGGCCGTCACACTGGAAGTCCAGCACGATCTCCTGCGCAACCTCTCGCTCATCGGCGGGCTCACCTTCGTGGCCAGCGACTACGACCGGGTGAACATCTCCGACCGTGGATTCTCCGGTACGGCGCGGATCGACTACCGCTTCAACCGGTGGCTGACCATGCGCGGCACCTACGTCTACCAGCAGGTCGACAGTTCGATCGCCACGTCGAGCTTCCACTCCAACACGTGGCTGCTCGGTCTGCGGGTGAACCCCTGACGCGCCGGCTTCAGCGCACCATCGCCAGGGACGCGCCGGACTTCGAAAGCGCCCCATCGAGGGCGCCGCCGCCCTGACGCAGGCGGGCCGTCACGGTGCCGCCCGGCTGATAGAGGTAGACCTCACCGTCGCGGTAATCCCAGGCGGTCACCTTGGACAGATCCTTGTTCGGACAGGCGGCGGCGCTGGCCTTGTAGAGATCGAGGGCCGGGGCGCTCGACAGGGACACCCTGCAGCTCGCGCCCGTCGCGTCCTTGGCGGTCCAGTTGCCGACCACGGAGGATCGCCCCGAAGCCACCACCACGGGCGGCGGAGCCGGCGGGGCGACGGACGCCACGCTCGGCTCGGGCGCGATGACGGGGGTCGCGGGTGCCACTGCGACGTCCGCACCGACGGGCGGAGGGGCGTCCACGGCGGCGGCTGCCCCCGGCGGGGGTGCCAGAGGCGCGGACGTGATGGGGGCGGAGGGCATGGCCGGCACCGACATGTCGAGGGCAGCCTGAGGCCCGAGCCCACGGTTGCGGGGCTGACCTTCCAGGCGCGACGAAGCGCAGGCGCCGAGGCCGGCAGTGAGCGCCAGGACGGCGACGGTCGACAGGAGCGGACGCGGCATCTTGTGGCAAATCCCGAACATCTCGGGGTCGTGGACACGGCCCCTGTGCTGGGTGCCTCACCGTCAAATGCGATGGCCGCAAGGCACGCCTATCTCGGTCGTGGGGATTCCCGTGCGGGGCGGCGAGTTTGCGCCCCGGTGTGGCCGGGACGCCTCAAGACTGTCGCCTCAGGACGGGGCGATGCCATCGATGGCGAGCCTGAGGTGTTTCGGCCCGCGCAGGGCCGAGCCGGGCCGGTATGGAGGCGGATCGGCCGAGAGGCGTGGGTTGCGGAGGCGGCGAGCCAGGGCTGTCAGAGCGGCCTCCGCTTCGAAGCGGGCGAGCGGTGCCCCGACGCAATAGTGCAGTCCCCCGCCGAAGCCGAGATGACGGACTCCGCTCCGATCGGGATCGAAGCGATCGGGCTCCGTGAACACCGCCGGATCGCGGTTGCCCGATGCGAGGAGAAGAACGATGTCAGCGCCCTCCGGGATCGTGACGCCGCCGATGGCGATATCCGTGAGGGCCCGTCGGGTTCGGAATTGCACGGGCGGATCGTAGCGCTGGACTTCCTCGATGAGGCGCGGCGCCCGGGCGGGGTCGTCGCGCAGGCGCACCAGCTCATCGGGGTTCCGCAGGAGCGCCAGCATGGCGTTGGTGATCAGGTTCACGGTGGTCTCGTGACCCGCCACGAGCATCAGGATCGACGTCGCGATGAGATCGTAATCCCCCATCTGCGGCACACCCTGAACGCCCGCGACGGCAAGCCCCGACAGCATGTCGTCCTTGGGATGCCGGCGCTTCTCCTTGATCAGGCCCGTCATGTAGTCGGAGATGGTCTCGAAGGTCCGGCTGTTCTCAGAGCGGGCCTCCTTGTCCGCCATGGTGTCGGGTTCGAGCGCCGTGGCGAGTTGCGTCGCCCAGCCGTGAAACTGCGGTTCGTCCTCCGTCGGGATCCCGAGCAATTCGCAGATGATGGTCACCGGCAGCGGATAGGCGAGATCGTCGACGATATCGAAGCTCCGCGACCCGGCATGCTTGTCCAGGATCTCATCGACGAGACCGTGCGACCGGTCGCGCAGCGCCTGGACGCGCGCCTGCGTGAACTCGTGCATCACCGCCCGGCGCAGGGTGTCGTGGTCGGGCGGATCGCGGAAGATGAACGGCCGGTGCGTATCGGTGATCCGATCGCGGATCGGCTTGACGATCCAGTCGGAGATCGGATTGCCGGTCTTCGGCCGGTCGGCCGGCGGCAGGGTCTCGGAGCTGACGCGCGGATCGTGCAGCAACCGGGTGATCGCCGCGTGTGTCGCGGCGACGTAGGTGCCGTCGGATTGACGCGATACGGGGGTCTCGCGCAGGCGGGCGAACAGCGGATAGGGATCGACGCGGTTGGCCTCGTCCTTGACCTGTTCGAACAGGGTCGCGTCGCTCATCGATCGTCCTCTCCGGGAAACCCCGGCGTCAGCATGGTCAGGCCACCCTGGTCCACCGCGCCCCCAGGGGGCGGAAACGGCGCCCGGGACGCCACCATCTCGGCATAGGCCGGAAGCCAGCGTACGGAATCGAAGGAGACGGCCGCGATGCAGCGACCTGCGCGGCCGTATAGGGCGAGAAACCGGCCGGTCTTCGGGTCGCCCTGGGCGATGACGAGGCCGTCCGCCCCCTCCGTCAGTCCGACGGACTTGATCGTCAGTCCGCCCTGAGAGGACCAGAAGGCCGGTACCTCGGCGTAGGCTTCGCCGGTCCCGCGTCCCACGAGCAGACGTGCGGCGTGGGCGCCTTGCGCCGCGGCATGCCCCCAATGCTCAAGGGCGACAAAGCGCCCGTCGTAGAGGGGGTGGGGAAAGCGCGCCACGTCGCCAGCGGCCGCGATCGCCCGGTCGGGGCGACCTTCCGCGTCGAGGACGTATCCGTCCGCGTCGCAATCGACTCCCCCCTCGTCGAAGGCGAGGCCCGAGCCGGCGAGCCATTCGGTGTTGCGGATGGCCCCCAAGGCCACCACCACGCACCCTGTCTCCAGCGTCCGTCCGTCCGCGAAGCGCGCACGCACCACATGGCCGGTGCCGTCGTCCTCGAACGCCTCGACCTCGCTGCCGAAGCGCAGATCGACACCGCGCGCCTCGTGCAGTGCCGCGACGACGGAGCCGAGGTGGACGCCGAGGATTGCCGCCAGGACCGTCGGGCCGGTCTCCACCAGGGTGACCGGCAGATCGAGGTCACGGCAGGCGGCGGCGACCTCACAGCCGATGAATCCGCCGCCGACGACCAGGACACGCTCGGGCCGTGCCGCGAGCGCGGAACGCAGGGCCGCCGCGTCGTCCCGCCCACGCAGGGTATGAATCCCTGCGAGATCGTTTTGCGCCGCGTCCGGCCAGGGTCGTGGCCGGGCGCCCGTGGCGATGAGGAGGCGATCGTAGGCGATGCGCTCACCGCCTTCGAGATCGATGGTCCGCCCAATCCTGTCGAGGCTGGTGACGGCCGATCCCAGACGCCACTCGGCATCGAGCGGTTCGAGGATCGGAAGGGTCGTGGCACCGGGCGCCACCGAACCGCCGAGGACCTGTTTCGACAGGGGTGGACGGTCGTACGGCCGGTGGGGCTCCGCGCCGACGATGGTGAGGCGGCCGGCAAAGCCTGCCTTGCGGGCGGCTTCCGCCCCGCGCAATCCGGCCAGCGACGCACCCACGACGACGAGGTGATCCTGGCTCACGAGCGGCCGCTTCCGGCATCCTCGACGAGGATCGCCTGGACCGGGCACGCGACGCGGGCGCGCTCGATGGATTGGCGCGCCGCCGCCGACGGCGCCGGATCGTAGTGAAGCGCCTCGGCCCCGTGCAGCACGAAATGCTCAGGCGCCGCGTAGCAGCACTGAGCATAGGCTTGGCACAGATTCAGATCGACGCTGACCCGCAGCCCGCCGGCTGCGCGCGAGGGATCGGGGCTCGGCGAGGTGCCGATGCGGTCGTGGTTCGAGTCGGGCATGCAGGCGCAATGCCCACGGTGGTTCACCGGTTCCGCACTGCACGCGCGTCACAGCGTCCGACGCATGATTCCGGCTACCGGCGCTTGTGCGGAAAGGGCCGAATCTACGATCTCGAGCCGGCATGCAGTGTCGAAAAGGACCCTGCCGCGTCGGCAGCTGATGCATCGGTGCAACAGATGGGCGACGCTCGCCGAGGGTGACCACGTTTCTCTTGTAACGTTATTCCGTTCGCGCAATGAAACAACATAACATTTGTCGTGCGGGGCGTGATGCGGTCCGGTTTCTCGAAGAGCATGCTCGCAGGAACGGTCATCGCCGGTGCTGGCCTCGCGTCCTCCGGTGCCATGGCCCAGCAGGCCGAGACGACGCTGTCCGAACTCAGCGTCACATCCCCGAGCCCCATCGTCCCCCTTCGCGGCAACGGCTTGGCTACCGCGCCGCCGGTCGGGATCCTGCCGGTGGCGACCAACACCTTCTCGCCCGTCACCGTGGTGACCGCCGACCAGATCGCCCGCGATCAGCCTCGGACCCTGGGCGACGCCCTCGCCGACCGGCCCGGGATCTCGGCCTCGACCTACGCGCCCGGCGCCGCGAGCCGTCCGATCATCCGCGGCCTCGACAACAACCGGGTCCGGATTCAGGAAAACGGCGTCGGCATCCAGGACGTCTCGGAACTCGGCGAGGATCACGGCGTCCCCATCAATCCGCTGGTGGCCAATCGGATCGAGGTGATCCGGGGGCCGGCGTCCCTCCGGTTCGGCTCCCAGGCCATCGGCGGGGTGGTCAGCGTCGAGAACAACCGCGTCCCGACCTTCGTCCCCGAGCGCGGCATCTCCGGGTCGGCAACCACGGGGTATTCCACCGTCGACAACGGTCGTCTCGGCGCCGTCACGGTGGATGCCGGAGCGGGCAACGTCGCGGTTCACGCCGACGGGTTCAGGACGGCGGCGGACAGCTACGCCACGCCGCTCGGCATCCAGCGCAACTCCGCCAACGAGTCCCAGGGCGGCTCCGTCGGAATGTCGTTCATCGGCGACCGTGGCTTCGTCGGCCTGTCCTACAGTCACTACGATGCGCTCTATCAGATCCCCGGCGGTTCGGCGGCGGAGAACCGCACGCGCCTCGATCCGCGGCAGGACCGCCTGCTGGCCCGCGGCGAGTTCCGCCCCCTCGACGGTCCCATCGCGGCGATCCGCTTCTGGGTCGGCGGGTCCGTCTATCGCCACGACGAAACCGGGATCGGCGAGGACGGCCGCGACGGCATCCAGGCCACCTTCAAGAACCGGGAAGCGGAGGCCCGGGTCGAGTTCCAGCACGTGCCGGTCTTCACCGCCCTCGGGACCCTGACGGGGGCGCTCGGTCTGCAAGCCGGACGCCGCACCCTCGGCACCGCCGGCGAGGCGGGTGGCCTGCTGGCGCCGACGGATTCACGCAGCAACGCCGTGTACCTCTTCGAGGAATTGGCCGTGGGCAACGGCCTGCGCTTCCAGGCCGCCGGCCGAATCGAGGGAGATCGCTCCGCGGGCACCGCCACCCAGTTTCCCGGCGACTATCAACCGATCGAGGGCGAGGACCCGCTGTCCTACGGTCGACGCCGCCGATTCGCACCGAAAAGCATCAGCTTCGGTGCGCTGCAGGATCTGCCGTACGGGTTCGTCGCCAGCCTGAATGGGAGCTTCGTCGAGCGTGCGCCGACGGCCTTCGAGCTCTATTCCCGCGGGGCCCACGATGCGACGGAGACCTTCGAGATCGGCAACGCCGCCCTGAAGAAGGAACGTGCCCGAACCGTGGAAGCCAGCCTTCGCCGGGCCGAGGGGCCGCTGCGTCTCGACGCCACCGGCTACTACACCCGCTACACCGGCTTCATCTACAAGGGCGACACGGGACGCCGCTGCGGCGACGATTTCGCCTCATGCGGCAGCGACGACGAGCTGCAGCAGATCGTCTATTCCCAGCGCAACGCGACCTTCTACGGCGCCGAGATCGGCGCGCAGCTCGACCTCCTGCCCGTGGGCAACGGCTGGGCCGGCCTCGACGCCCAGTACGATTTCGTCCGCGCCCGGTTCGACGACGGCACCTTCGTGCCGCGCATCCCGCCCCACCGTGTCGGCGGCGGCCTGTTCGTGCGCGCCGACGGTTGGTTCGCCCGGGTGAACCTGCTCCACGCCTTCGCTCACACGGAGGTCGCCCCCATCGAGACGATGACGCCGGGCTTCGACGACCTGCGCGCCGAAGTGAGCTACACCAAGCCCCTCGATCCCGTCCTCTACGGTGCCACCGAGGTGACCCTCGGCCTCCAGGGGCGCAACCTCCTCGACGATCGGATTCGCAACTCGGCCTCGTTCAAGAAAGACGAGATCCTGTTGCCGGGCCGCAACCTGCGGATCTTCCTGACGGCGCGCTTCTAATCGATCAGAGGAGTTGTCCCTGACCCTGGTCGGGCATCGTCGGCACCGGTGTCAGGGCTTGATGCGCCGGATCGTGTTCGGCCGGCGGGTCGGACACATCGTCGTCCGAAGTGTATCCGCAGCGATAGACGATCTCGTCGGGCGGACCGAGGCCGGTGTGGAGGGGGATCGCCACCGTGTCGTCGGAGAAGCGCCAGTGACGGGTGCCCCGATCCCAATAGAGCCAGATCGTCGTCGGGTGCCCTTGTACCCCGAACACCGCCGCCTTCTTCGACAGGGCCTGGACCGTGCGCGGCGCGTACATCCCCTTCTGACGATAGGCCTCCCGCAGGGCGGGGCCCTGACGGTCCATGAAGGTGTTGCGCACGACCTGAATGGTCGCGCCGGGCTCGGCGAGGAAGCGCTTGAAATCGCCGAGGGAGTGCAGGACGAGTGCCATGGCGGTCACCCTCGATGGAGCCGTGGAAGTTTCGCTCCGACACCGTGTCCGAACTCATCCGCGATGCTGCAGGGCAAGTGTTCCGTTCCTGTGACGCGACATGTCCCCCTGCATGGGGCCAGGTCCGGGTTACCCACAGAAATCGCTGGTTCTACCCATACTTCTCGGCCGGCTGTGGATGCCGCGCGCCGCCGACAATTCGTTCGACCGTAACCAAGCCTTGACCCGAACCAAGCCTTGCCGCGTTGTCGCGGCATGCTGCTCCAGTTCTTCACCGCCCTGCGCGAGGCCAAGGTTCCTGTCACCTTACGGGAATTCCTCACCCTCCTGGAGGCCCTCGACCGCGATCTCGCGGAGAAGCGGGTGGACGCGTTCTACCTGCTGGCCCGGACGGCCCTTGTGAAAGACGAACGCCATCTCGATCGGTTCGACCGGGTGTTCGGCACGGTCTTCCAGGGGCTGGAGACCGTAGGCGCCGCGACGGAGCCCTCCACGATTCCGGAGGAATGGCTGCGCAAGCTCGCGGAGAAATACCTCACCGACGACGAGAAAGCCGAGTTGAAGGCACTCGGCTGGGACAAGCTGTTCGAAACCCTGAAGCGGCGCCTCGCCGAGCAGAAGGAGCGTCACCAGGGCGGCTCGAAATGGATCGGCACCGGCGGGACCTCGCCGTTCGGCGCCTATGGCTACAATCCGGAAGGCATCCGCATCGGCCAGGACGGCAACCGCAACTTTCGCGCGGTCAAGGTCTGGGACAAGCGTGAATTCCGCGACCTCGACGACGGCGTCGAACTCGGCACCCGCAACATGCGGGTGGCCCTACGGCGTCTCCGGCGCTTCGCCCGCACCGGGGCGGCGGAGGAACTCGATCTCGACGGCACGATCCGGGAGACGGCCGCCAAGGGCTATCTCGATGTGAAGTTGCGGCCCGAGCGGCGCAACGCCGTGAAGGTGCTGCTCTTCCTCGACGTCGGTGGGTCGATGGATTGGCATATCGGTCTGGCCGAAGAACTGTTCTCGGCGGCCCGGTCCGAGTTCAAGCACGTGGAGCACTACTACTTCCACAATTGTCCCTACGAGCGGGTGTGGAAGGACAACCGCCGCCGCCACGACGAGACCCTGCCGCTGCTCGAAGTGCTGCGGACCTATCCGGCGGATTACCGGGTTGTGATCGTCGGCGACGCTTCCATGAGTCCCTATGAGATCGCGACGCCGGGCGGCTCCGTGGAGCACTGGAACGACGAATCCGGAGAGGTCTGGCTTGGGCGACTGCTGGAACGGTTTCCGAAGGCGGTGTGGCTGAATCCGGTGCCCGCGGAACATTGGGGCCACACTCAGTCCATCACCATGATCCGCCGGATCCTCGGCGGGCGCATGTACCCGCTGAACCTTGAGGGGATCGACGCCGCCATGCGCGAACTGGTGCGTTGACCCGCGATCGCCTTCCCCACGGCGGGTTCGCCGCACTGGTCCCGGAACTCGACGTTTTCGACCTCGGGCGGAGCCTCGCATTCTGGTGCGATGCCCTCGACTTCTCCGTTGTCTATACGAGGCCGGAGGATGGGTTCGCCTACCTGGAACGGGAGGGTGCCCAGGTCATGCTCAACCGGGTCAACGGCAACTGGTCGGTCGGCGACCTGAAGCGACCGCTCGGCCGAGGCCTCAACCTACAGATCACCGTCGCGGCCCTCGTCCCCGTGCTCGAACGGCTGGCGGCTCAGGACTGGCCGCTGTTCCGGGACGTCCATGACGCCTGGTACCGGGTCGGCGACGTCGAGGCGGGCCTCCGCCAGGTCTTGGTTCAGGACCCCGACGGTTATCTCGTGCGTCTGTGCGAAACCCTCGGGGTCCGGCCGATCGGCCCCATTGTTCAGCCCTGACGCGCCGGCGTCGTCACCGTGAGGCCGTCGAGTTCCGGCTTGATCCGGATCTGGCAGCACAGGCGCGAGGTCGCACGCACGTCCGAGGCGAAATCGAGCATGTCCTGCTCCATGTCCTCTGCCGGCCCGACGATGGCGGCCCATTCGCCGTCGACGTAGACGTGGCAGGTGGCGCACGCGCAGGCGCCGCCGCATTCCGCGTCGATCCCCGGCACGTTGTTTCGGATCGCCGCTTCCATCACGGTCGATCCCACGTCGGCTTCCACGGTCCGGGCCGTGCCGGCATGGTCGACGTAGGTGATCTTGGGCATCGATTGGGGCTCCGGGCTCGTACAACGCGTGTGTGGTCGGTTGTGCGGCGCGAGGTCTGCCTTGAAGGGGCAGGCCTCGGAATGCAAGCGTTCGCCGACACCCGGCGATCATTCCCTCGCTGGCGCCGGCGACCTTTCGCTTACGCGGGACACGCCGTGCCGTTCCATGCCGGACACTGCGGCGGGTTCGCTCGGCTCACACCTCGGCGATCGCCCGCAGGGCCGCGGCGACGGCTCCGGCCAGGGGCGCCAGTGCCGGATCGCAGTCGCTCCGCAACGCATCCTCGACCATCGCGCTCGCCGCCGCTACGGACACGGCGCCGATGCCGAGGGCCGAACCCTTCAGGGTGTGGGCGAGGTCCGCGCGCTCGGCCCGTGTGCGGGCCGGATCGCCGATCTCCGGCAGGAGGCGGTGACACTGACCGGCGAACAGCATCAGGAGTTCACGGGCGAGTTCCGCGTCGCCGAACGTCTGCCGGGTGAGGTGATCGTGATCGATGGGCGGCACGGGCACCTTTCGATTCGTCTGCGGCGGCGATGGCCGGGCTTCCCTATCCACAGGCGCGGACGCGGGTTTGGTTTGCGTTTAAGCATTGCGGGCCCATGGATAAAGCCGACGGCGGGAAGCCGGCCCCGGGGCTTGGTAACCATTCCGTTAAGGTTTTTGCGGCGGACGCAGGCGGTCGGGTATCGGCCCCCGGCGCCGGTGTCTAAAGTTCGTTTGATAAATTGGTAAAAGTGTCTCCTTCGCCGGGTGCGGCCGACGCGGGAGAATACGGGTAACGAGGCGTTGCATGGCCACGGAAAAGAAGCTCAAGGATCCGGCGGAGGCAGCCCTGTCCGCGATCGAGCAGGCCCTCAACCTGGACATGCTCACGCCCGACGCGTCCGAGAACCGCGTCGAACCGCGCCTGCCCGACGTCGGTGACGGCGATCCGCTCCTCGATCCGAGCGGACGTAACCGCCCGCCCCGCCTCGACGAGCCTCTGGCGTCCGACCTTCCGCCGCCGGACCGCGCCCGCCCGCGCCGCGAAGGTGGACTGCTGCCCCCGGACCGCTCGCTGGTCGCCAACGACGATCGCCAGAACATCGGCATCCTGCAGCAGACCCTGCGGGTTCGGCCTTCTCCGATGCCCTACGTCGTCGCGGCCGTCGCATCGGCCGTGTGGTTCGCGAGCCTTCTCGCCCTGGCTTGGATCCAGTCCGGCGGTGATCTGAAGACCTACGCGCAGGGCCTCACGGCGCTCCAGTCGGCGGTGGCGGCCACCGCCCTCGTCGGACCCGTGGTCTTGTTCTCGATCATGGCGATGCTGGCCGTGCGGGCGCAGGAGATGCGTCTCGTCGCTCGCGCCGTGGGTGAAGTCGCCATTCGCCTGGCCGAGCCGGAGAACTTCTCGACCGACGCCGTGCTGACCATGTCGCAGACCGTTCGCCGCGAAGTGGCGGCCGTGGGCGACGGTGTCGAGCGGGCGCTTGCCCGCGCCGGCGAACTCGAGACCCTGGTGCGTGGCGAGATCGCCACCCTGGAGCGTGCGTACTCGGAGAACGAGATCCGCATCCGGTCCCTGGTCGACGAGCTCGTCGCCCAGCGCGAATCCATCGTCGCCAACGCAGAGCGCGTCCGCGGAGCCATCACGGGCTCGCACCAGAACCTGACGCAGGAACTCGACGGGGCCGCAGAGCGCATCGTCGCCGCCGTCACCGGCGCCGGCGAGCGCGTCACCGGCGCCCTCGATGCGCGCGGGCACGCCATCACCACGGCACTCGGCGACCGCGGCGACGCCATCACGTCGGCGCTCGCCCTGGCCGGAGACCGCGTCGTCGGTCTCGTGACCGATCGGGGCGACGACCTCGTCCAACGCCTCGCCGCCACCAGCGAAGGCGTGCGCGGCAGCCTGACGGATGTCGGCAACACGCTGACCCAATCCCTGGAGAGCCGAGCCGAGGAAGTCACCCGCGCCTTCGAGCGCACCGGCGGGCTCCTCACCACGACGCTGGCCACCAACGCCGGCGATGTCGCACGCACCCTCGCCCAGACCGGTGCCGAGGTGATCGAAACCCTGAACCGCGAGGGCAGCGAGGTCCGCAGGACCTTCGAGGAATCCGCCCGCGGGCTCGAGAGCGCCTTCCTGGCGCGCGGCGGTGAGCTGACCGCTCAGTTCTCCACCACCGGCGGTGAGATCACCGCCCGCTTCGCCGAGACCGGCGACGCCTTGCGCGCACACTTCGCCGCCACGGGCTCGACCCTGACCCGGGACATCGCGACCATCGGCGATGGCGTGTCCGATGCCATCCTGGCGCGCGGCCGTGAGGCCGAGGAGCGTCTGGCCCAGGCGACCGGCGGCGTCATCGAGACGTTCGGAGCGCGGGCCGACGCCCTGCGCGACGGCCTGGTTCGTTCCATCGAGGAGGCGACCGCCCTCGTCGACCGCAACGGCGGCGCTCTGGCGGAGCGCATCGATACGGTCACGGGTCGGCTGCGAGAGACCTTGGCGGTCCAGGGCACCGGCATCGCGGACCTCATCGAGGCCCGCGGCCGCGATGCCGAGGCCGGGTTCGCCCTGACGGCCAGCGGCCTCATCGAAACCCTCGATTCCCGCGCCGGATCCGTGCGCGACAGCCTGGCCCGCGCGGTCGAAGGCATCACCGGCGACCTCGACGCGCGCGGCGGCGCCCTCGCCGAGCGCATCGAGACGGTGACGGGACGCCTGCACGAAACCCTGGCGGTCCAGGGCGTCGGCGTCGCCGAACTCATCGAGACGCGTGGTCGTGAGGCCGAAGCGAGCCTCAACCGGAGCACCGATGGCCTGATCGAGGTCTTCGATGCCCGCAGCGAGACCCTGCGCCAGCGTTTCGTCAGTTCCGTCGACGGCCTCGCGGCCGGCATCGACGCGAGCGGCGGCGCCCTGGCCTCCCGGATCGAGGCCGTGGCTGGCCGCCTGCACGACACCGTCACCGTTCAGGGTGGCAGCCTCGAGAGCGCCCTTGCCCTCGCCGGTGATCGGGCCGGCGGTCTCATCACCGAGCGGACCCACGCGGCGACGGCCGAAGTCGAGCGCCTCTTGGCCGAGCTCGGGCACGCCCTGGAGGCCCGCACCGGTCAGACGGTTTCGGCACTCCAAGCCACCGCCGCGACACTCGATGGCCAGTTCGGGGCCCAGACCCTGGAGGCGACCGAGACCCTGCGCCGCAGCGCCGAAGAGATCACCGTCGCGCTCGGCGCCTGCGCGGCCGAGGCCGCACAATCCCTGCGCCGCTCCGCTGCCGGCGCCACGGGCGAACTCGAAGCCCGCACCGTGGAGGCCGTCGAGATCTTCGAGCGCCGCCTCGCCGCCAATGCCAATGCGCTGTCGAGCCGGACCGAACAGGCCGCCGCCCTGCTCGGCCAGCTCGCCGAGGGCACCGGCGACACCGTCGCCGGCCGCACCGAAGCCTCCGTGGCGGCCCTGCGCCGGACCCTCGAGGAAATTAACGCCGAGTTGGCCGCGCGCGCCGACGAGGCCGCCGGCGTCATCGATCGCGCCGCTCAGGGAATCGGTGGCAGCCTCGACGCCCGCGTTCGCGACGTCGAAGTCGCCTTCGGCAACCACGGCCGAACCCTCGGCGAGCTCATCGCCGCCCACACGCACGACGCCCATTCGCAACTCACCCTGGCCGGCCGCGACATCACCCTCGCCATCACCGCCCAGAGCGCACGGGTCAGCGAGGCCCTCGGCGCATCGGGCGAGCGCTTCGACGAGACCACGAAGGCTCGGGCCGACGCCATCGAAACGGTCTTCACCGATCGCCTCGCCGCGCTTCAGGACACCATCGCGCGGGGTGACATCATTGCGGAGCGCATCGCCCGCGATACGACGTCCCTGTCGCAGAGCGTCGGCGGCCAGCTCGAGGAGATGGACCGGATCATCTCCGTGCGCGGCCAAGCCGTGGCCGAGACCATCGCCGAGCGCACCCGGGAGGCCCGCGAGGCAGTGGAGACCCAGCTCGGTGCCCTCGAGGAGCGCGGCATCAAGCGCACCGCCGAGATCGGCGAGACCTTCTCGCACCTCATCACCCATATCGACGGCCAGCTCGGCTCGCGTGCCACCGCCCTCAACGAAGCCTTGATCCTGCGCACGGCCGAGATGGCGCGGATCATGACCGAGGGTGGACGCGACCTCGTCGAGACCCTCGACGCCCGCGCCGATACCATGGCGCAGGACATCGCCGCCCGCAGCCTCAGCCTCGGTGATACCCTCGGCGCGCGCGCGACCGAGATCACCAGCCACCTCGACGTCCAGACCCGGGAACTGGTCCAGCGCCTCGATGACGGCGCGACGCGCTTCGATTCGGGCATTCTGACCCGCCTCGAAGTGATCAGCGCCACCCTGGAAGAGCGCGGCCGCCTCATCGACGAAGCCTTCGGCACCCAGGCCCTGGAGGCGATCCGCCTCATCGAGAGCCGCACCCGCGCCGTGGACGAAGACCTCGCCGCCCGCACCCGCGAACTCGTCGACATGATCGTCGAGCGCACGGGTGGAGCCAATGCGGCCCTGTCCCAGCAGGCCCAGAGCCTCCGCGACGCCTTCTCCGAGCGGACCGATCACCTCGTCAGCCTTATCGACGAGCGCACCGCCGCCATGGGCAGCGAGCTCGACGAGAAGGGCCGTGCCGTGTTCGGAGCCCTCGGGGGTCGCATCACCGAGCTCGCCCGCCTGCTCGATTCCGGCACCAACGCCCTCGGCACCCTCCTGGAGACCCGCGGCGAGACCATCCTCGCTCGCCTGCGCGAAGTCGTGGCGGAAGCGGACCGGCTTCTCGGCGAAGGCGAAAACCGTCTCGGGCGCACCCTCGACGGGCGCACCCTCGACATCAGCTCGCTCCTCGACGAGGGCGTGCGTACGGTCCACCAGCTCCTCGACGATCGCACGGGCGAGATCCGCGCGCTTCTCGACAGCCATGCCCAGGTCCTCGGCACGAGCTTCGAGGATCGCCTGGCGCCCTTGCAGGACAACCTCGACCAGCGCGGCCGCCGCCTCGTCGAGACCATCGAGGCGAGCCTCGGCAGCGCCGCGGGCGCCGTGGATGCCCGGACCCAGGCCATCGCGGCCCTTTTCGACGAGCGTATCGGCCATCTGGACGAGGTCGTGGAGCAGCGCGGCGCAGGCCTCGCCGATGCCGTCGAGGCCCGCACCCAGGCCCTCGCGACGACGTTCGACGCCCGTCTCGGCCAGCTCAACGCCATCGCGAACCAGGACGACTCGAGCCTGATCGCGGCCGTCGAGCAGCGCATCGCCGCCCTCGGCAGCCTGTTCGACAGCCGCATCGGTGAGCTCGACAGCCTGGTCGAGCGCCGCACCGGCGGCTTTGCCGAGTCGGTGGACGGCCGTGCCCGCGATCTCGCCGCGCTGTTCGATCACCGCATCGGTCTCCTCGGACAGATCGTCGAAGGACGTGGCGCCCAGGTCGCCGACGCCATCGACGCCCGTACGAAGACCATGGCCACGCTCCTGGACGAGCGTCTCAGCGGCCTTGATGCCCTGGTGGACGGACGCGGCGCGCAGGTGTCCCAGGCTCTCGACGAGCGCACCCGCGCCCTTGCGAGCCTGTTCGACGAGCACCTCGGCGGTCTCTCGGATCTCGTGGACGGTCGCGGCCGCCAGATCGGTCAGGCCCTCGATACCCGCACGGAGGCGCTCGCTGCTCTGTTCGACGGCCGGATCGAGCAGATCAACGCCCTGGTCGCACAGGATGCCGGCGGCTTCGCCACGGCACTCGAGGGGCGTGTTCAGTCCATCTCCGCCTTGTTCGACGCCCGGATCGGCGAGCTCGACACCCTCGTGGAGCGCCGCAGCGGCGGCCTCGCGGAGAGCGTGGACGGCCGGACCCGCAGCTTGGCAGCCATGTTCGATCACCGGATCGACCTCCTCGCCCAGATCGTGGACGGGCGCGGCGCACAGGTCACCGACGCGATCGACGCGCGCACCCAGGCGCTGACGACGCTGTTCGACACCCGCCTCGGACATCTCGACGACCTGGTCGAGGGACGCGGCACGCGCTTGGCCGAGGCCGTCGACAGCCGGACCCAAGGCCTGCGCGCCCTGTTCGACGAGATGCTCACCGCCCTCGACGGTCTCGTCGACAGCCGCGCCGAGACGCTGACCGATCGGATCGATGCCCGCACCCAGGCTCTCGTCGGACTGTTCGACGAGCGCATGAAGGCCCTCGACGGGCTGGTCGGTGAGAGTGCCGGTTCGCTCACCGATCGGGTCGAGGAGCGCACCCGCACCCTCGCGGCCCTGTTCGACGAGGGCCTCGCCCGCCTCGATGGAGTTGTGGAGAGCCGTTCCGGCGCCCTCACCCTCCAGGTGGATACCCGGACCCAGGCCCTCGCGACGGTGTTCGACGAGCGCCTCGGCGCCCTGGATTCGCTGATTTCCGGTCGTGCCGCCGGCCTGGCCCGGACCATCGAAACGCAGGGCGCGGCCCTCACCCAGGCCGTCGATGCCCGCAGCGAAGCCTTCACCAGCCGTATCGACAGCCGCATGAAGGTGTTCGCCTCCCTGGTCGCGTCGCGTGGCGACGCCCTGGCCGCTGCCTTTGACGATCGTCAGGACGCCTATGCGACCCTGGTCGACGAGCGAAGCGCCGCCATGCTGTCCGCCTTCGACGAGCGGGTCGGTCGTCATGCCGCCGCCGCCGAAGCCCATGCCGCCGCCCTTGCCTCAGCACTGGATCAGCGCAACGAGGCCGTCGCGGCCCTCATCGACGGTCGCAATGCGACGATGACGGAAGCGTTCGACCGCCGTTCCACGGCGCTCGCCGCCCTCGTCGAGGCGGGGGGCCAGTCCTTGGCCCAGCGCCTCGCTGCGAGCGCCGAGACCATCACCCGCGCCATCGAGGAGCGCGGCGGCAGCCTCGTCGAGACCCTCGACGGACGCGGTTCGCACGTGATCGAGGCTCTCGCGGCACAGTCCGATCGCCTCCGCGCCGTCGTCGATGGCCCGGCCGCATCGTTGGTCGAAGCTCTGTCCGAGCGAGGCCAAGCCCTCGAGCGGGCCCTCGCCGAGACCGGCACACCCCTCGTGGAGGCGATCCGCCAGCGTACGGACGAACTCGAAGCCCGTTCGCAGGCCTCGGCCGAAGCTCTGCTGGCGACCATCGACGGGGGCGCCTCGCGCGCCATCGCCACCCTCACGCAGGCCAACGACGCCCTGCGTCACGACGTCGGCAGCGTCCTGCAGCGTGTCGAGGGCGCCAATGCGGCCCTGGCCGAACTCCTGGCGGGGGCGGGCGAAAACCTCGGCGCCATCGAGACGGGTCTCGCGGCCCGCATCGAGCAGGTCCAGGAAGCCCTGGGCGCCATCGCCAGCGAGACCGAACGGGCGAGCCGCGGCGTCGCCGAGCAGGTCGACGAGCTCAAGTCCGTCGCGCAGGGTGCCCTGCGTGATGCGGCCGAACTCGCCGCGTCGCTCGACGCCAGCGGCCGGTCCCTGGGAGATCTCGGACGGACCCATGCAGCGGCCCTCACGGGCGCGGCCGGATCCCTTGAGACGGCCGAAGGTCGCCTCTCCGAGGTTCTGGCGGCGCGCGGCGGCGCCATCGAGGGCGTGCTCGCCCGGATCGACGAACGCTCGGGTTCCCTGGAAGCCGAGACCGCCCGTTTCGATGCACTGATCGAGCAGACCCTGCGGACCGCGGAGGAGCGAGCCCGCGCCATCGGCACCGGTCTGGCCGAGACTGCGAAGGGCGCCGGCGCCCGTGTCGTCGAGGCGTTCGAGGGCCTGCGGTCTGGCGCCGACAGCGAGGGCGAGCGGACGGCGCAGGGCGTGCGTGCCGCCATCGACGCGGCGTCCCGCGAGATGACGGCGGTGTTCGAGACGGCCTCGGGGCGCTTTGGTGATTCCGTGGCCGGCCTGCGCGAGATGGCGAGCGAAATCCGCCGCGAGCTCGACGCCACTCGCGCCGAGATCCAGCGCGGTGTCCTCGACCTGCCGCGCGAGACGCAGGACGCCACCGGCGAGATGCGCCGGGTCGTCTCGGATCAGATCAAGGCCCTGGGCGAGCTGACCACCCTCGTCGCCCGCACCGATCGCGGTGTCGATGTCGCCCGGCCGTCCGCGGCTCCGCCCGCTCCGGCGCCGGTTGCCCCAGCCAAGGCACCGGTCTCTCCCGCACCGGTCGCCCCCGCTCGGACACCCGCTGCGGCCGCGCCGAAGCCGGGGCAGACCATGACCATCGTGCCGGCACCCGCCGGTCGGCCCGTCAACGTTGCCGCCCGCACGGGCGAGGCACAGCGTGCGCAGGCCAACGGTGCCAAGGCGGGAGACCGTGGTTGGCTCTCGGACCTCCTGACCCGAGCATCCCTCGATGATGATGGCGACGAGTCCGAATCCGAATCTCAGGCCACCGCCGGAACCAAACCTTCACCGGAGAAGGGGTCCCCCGAGGCCAAGGCGGCGGCCGAGCGTGGGCGCACGGCTCTGGAGACCATCTCGGCCGACATCGCCAAGATGATCGACCACCGCACGGCCGTGGATCTGTGGGAGCGCTATCGCCGGGGTGAGGCGAACCTGTTCGACCGCCGCATCTACACCGCGCAGGGGCGCCAGACCTTCGAGGAGGTCCGCCGCCGCTACGCCGGGGATGCCGATTTCCGACGCACCGTGGACCGCTACGTCGCGGAGTTCGAACGCCTGATGGCGGACGTTTCCAAGAACGACCGCGATTCGAAGCGCGCCGACGCCTACCTCACCTCGGAGACCGGCAAGGTCTACACGATGCTGGCCCATGCCAGCGGACGCTTCGACGGAGCGTAGGGCACCGGACCCCCTTCCCCCATTCTGGGGCGGAGGGGGCTCGGTATCCCGACGGCGTCAGATGAGACCGAGGCTGGCCAGTTCGCGGCGTAGTGCATCCGGCATTTCCGCCAGACCGTCGGCCGTCGCTGCGTCGAGATCGGCCGGAGCGTCGTTGGCCTTGAGATAGCGCCAGCCCTGGAATGGGCGGCACGGGCGCGGCGAGACCGGAACAACCACGGGATCGAGGACGAGGCGGCAGCGGCCGATACCGTCGGCACCGGTGAACGGTGCGATCGCCGCGATGGTCTGCCGACAGGCGAGTGTGCCCTTGATCACCCAATAGATCGAACCGCCGCCGAGGATCTCGGACATGCGGGTCGGAACCATGCGGGTGACGTGGGCGGGTGCCGGGTCGCGCGCCTGTGCCAGGGCGTCGGCGCGGGTCTGGGCGATCCGGGCTTCGAGCTCCGCGATGGAGGCGGGACCGACGCACAGCTTCAGGAGGTGGAGAGCCATGCCCGCTCTCCTAATCGGATCCGACGGTTCGTGAACCCTGGTTGGGACGAGAAAAGCCGTGGTCGCGACGCCGCACCCTCACGAGAACAGTGCGCGCTTCTCCTCGTCCGAAAGGCTGTCGATATCGGCGAACGCGGCGGCGATGTCCTTCTTCGGGGCCCCGTCTACGACGCGCTCCTCCTCGGGGATCTCGTCTTCGGGGATCTCGTCTTCGGGGATCTCGTCTTCGGCGGTCTCCTCCACGAGGATTTCGTCCGACGGATCAGCCATTGCGTCGCCTTGCGTCGCGTCGGCGGCCGTCTCCGAAGAGGGCGTGGCGGCAGCGCTTTCGGCCATTGCCGTCGGTTCAGCGGGGACCTCGGAAACGGATTCCGCGACCGCTGCGGGGGCAGGCTGCGCGGCGACCGGCTCATCGATGAAACGGTCGACGTCGCTCTGCGACAGATCGAGGGGCTCGGCAGGATTGGACTCACCGGGGGCGGGCGGCACCGCCTCGAGACTATCGCCCCAAATCGCCATCATCGCGGCGACCCGCTCTTCGAGGTAGCGCAGGGTGTGGATGATGCGTGCCGTGCGCTGCGCCGTGAGATCCTGGAACGAGCAGGCCGTGTAGATCTCGGTGGCGCGCTGGTCCAGCGCATCGCAGAGCGCCGCGTCGGAGCCCGATTCCCGCAATGTCCAGGCGGCCTCCTGAACGTCCTCGGCAGCGCTCAGGATGTCGGAGGTCGCCCGCTCCGTGGAGCGCACGATGGCGTCGAGGGCCACGGAGGCGATGCCGAGGCGGCTGTTCTCGTGGTCCGGCGTGCCGAGGGCGACGATCTCCGCCTTGGTGCGGGCGATGGCGTTGGCCATGTCGAGGAGGTCGCCGCGCATGCGCCCGACCTGGGACCCGTCGCGCTCCTGGGTGACGACGGCTTCGAGGCGTGCGATGGCGCCCAGGACGGACTGAGTATCTTCGCCCCGCGTGCGCCGGGCGTATTCGTCGAGGAACCAGCGCCCCCGTGCGCTCTCGGACATCGCCGTCTCGATGCGATCGTATTCCGAAACGTCGATGGACGTCAGCGAGCGGGAACGCGACATGTAGATCCGGGTCCTCGGGTTGCTGCACCCCCGGTGTTCGATCGGGGCCACAGACATTCCGAACGATTGACACGATGGTTTTAACGCGGGCTTTACGGGTCCGATCTGTCCCCACATCTTCTCGCGGCCCCGAGCCAACGTGCCCCACGCCACCGCCACGCCACCGGAGCCGAACCCGTTCCGGCTCGCGAGCCTCTACGCCGTGGTCTTCGTCGAGATCGGCATCGCCATGCCGTTCATGCCCGTCTGGCTCAACGCCCTCGGCCTCGAGGCCGGGATCATCGGCGTTCTCCTCGCCCTGCCCATCGCGGTCAAGATCGTCGCCACCGCCCCCCTCGTCGGACTCATCGACCGGGGCGTCGGTGCGCGCGCCCTCCTGGTGGCGGGAAGTCTCGCCTTGGCGGCCACCTACGCCCTGATGCCGGCCGGCGCGGCGCTCGGCTGGCCGGTGCTCGCGCTCCTCATTGCGCTGAACGCGACGGCCGGCGCCCCCCTGGTGCCGAGCATCGACTACCTGACGCTCGCCGCCGTTCGCCGCAGCGCCCGCCTCGACTACGCCCGGATCCGCATGGCCGGTTCCATCGCCTTTCTCGCCGCCAACCTCGCCGGTGGCGCGGCCTTGGGGTTTCTCGGCGAGCGGCTCGCCGTGCCGCTCCTCACCACCGCCCTCGCCCTGCTGGCGGCGGCGGTTTGTGCGGGTGTCCGCCTCGAACTTCCCACGGCGGCCGTCCCGCGTACGAAGGCGACGCGTGTTCCCCTGCCCCGCCTTCTCTGGCTCACCATCGCGGCCGGAGCGGCGATCCAGGCGAGCCATGCCGCGCTCTACGCTTTTGCCAGCATCCACTGGAGTCTCAGTGGGTTTCCCGTGGCCTGGATCGGAGCCCTGTGGGCCATCGGCGTGCTGGCCGAGATCGTTCTGTTCGCCGGCATCGGTTTGTGTCCGGCGGGGTGGCGAACGCCGTTCCGCCTGCTCGGCCTCGGGGCCGCCGCGGGTGCCGTGCGCGCGATCGGCATGGCGTTCTATGGCGATACCCTCGGGGCGGTCGTCGTCCTGCAGACCCTGCACGGCTTCAGCTTCGGTGCGACCCAGCTCGGCGCCATGGCGGCGGTGTCGCGCTTCGCCCCAGAGGGCGCGCGCGGACGGGCGCAGGGGACGCTCAGCGCCACCAACGCCCTGGCGTCGGCCTGCGCCACCCTCGCAAGCGGGCTCGCCTACGGGCATGGCGGTGGACCCCTCGCCTTCGGCCTCATGGCGCCGCTGGCGGTGATCGGCCTGTGCCTGACGGCACGCGCCGCGCGCCTCGCGCAGCGGCAGCGTCTTCACAGCGCCGCCTTTGTGGGCCAGCACTCGGATACGATTGCGTAACCCTAACCTGTGAGGAACGGGGAACGCGAGTAACGGAGTGGCGTGTCGTGCCGACCGCTGAGACCCTGCCGAACCCGGACGTCGCCGACGCCTCCGCCCTCACGGGTGGACGCATCGCCCTGCGCGGGCGCTGGACCGTCGACCAGGGCAACGCCGTGGAGGCCGCCGCCGCGGGAATTTTTCGCGATGCCGAGAGGGGCTCCGTCGTCGTCGACCTGACGGGGGTGACCCGCCTCGATACCCTCGGGGCCTGGGTCCTGGAGCGGACCCGGTCGGAGATCGAGGCCGCGGGCGGGCGCCTCGCCTACGCGGGTGCCAGCCCCGAACACCGAATTCTCCTGGGCGAGGTCAAGCTGCCCGCGGCCGAGCCCGTGTTGGCACGGCGCGGCCGGATGTTCGGCTTCCTGCACGACCTCGGCAAGCGCGTGGTCGGCGCCCGCTCCGACCTCGTCGCTGGCCTCGCCTTCTTCGGAGAAGTCGTCACCGCCTGTATCCGGGTCGCGGCCCGGCCCGGGACGTTCCGCGGAACCGCCTTCGTCAATCAGCTCGATCAGGTCGCCTTCCGGGGCGTGCCGATCATCGTCCTCATCTCGTTCCTCGTCGGCGGCATCGTCGCCCAGCAGGGCATCTTCCAGCTCCAGCGCTTCGGGGCGCAGAGCTTCGTCGTCAACCTCATCGGGCTCCTCATCCTGCGCGAGCTCGGCGTGCTCCTCACCTCGATCATGGTGGCGGGCCGCTCCGGCTCGGCCTTCACCGCCGAGATCGGCTCGATGCGGATGCGCGAGGAGGTCGACGCCCTCCGGGTCATGGGCCTCGATCCCATCGAGATCCTCATCGTCCCGCGTATCCTCGCCCTCGTGGTCGGGCTGCCGATCCTCGCCTTTCTCGCATCCCTCGCAGCGCTCGCCGGCGGCGGCCTGACGGCGGCGCTCTACGGTGGCATGACCACGGAAGCTTTCCTCGCCCGGCTGCAGGTGGCGGTGTCGTTCCACCACGTCGCCGTGGGGCTGATCAAGGCGCCGTTCATGGCACTGATCATCGGAATCATCGCGACCATCGAGGGCTTTGCCGTGGAAGGCTCGGCCGAATCCCTCGGGCGCCACGTCACGGCCTCAGTCGTGAAGTCAATCTTCATGGTCATCGTCCTCGATGGACTCTTCGCTGTTTTCTTCGCGGCAATCGATTTCTGACCCTGTGCAGACCGAACGCGCCCAGGCCGAGCGGCCGACCCGTGAATACGTAGCCGGCACAGAGCCGGACGCGATCATCCGCGTCCGCGACCTCGTCGTCGGGTTCGGCTCGAAGGTCGTCATGAAGGGCCTCGACCTCGACATTCGCCGGGGCGAGATCCTGGGCTTCGTCGGACCCTCGGGCCAGGGCAAGTCGGTGCTGACCCGGACCATCCTCGGTCTCGTACCCAAGCGGTCGGGCCGGATCACCGTGTTCGGCGAGGACGTGGACGGCCTCACCGTCACCCGGCGCCGGCAGATCGAGCAGCGCTGGGGCGTACTGTTCCAGCAGGGCGCCCTGTTCTCGGCGCTGACCGTCAAGCAGAACATCCAGATGCCCATGCGCGAGCACCTGAACCTGTCCGAGCGCCTGCTCGACGAGTTCGCGCGTCTCAAGATCGAGATGGTTGGTCTCAAGCCCGATGCCGCCGACAAGCTTCCGTCGGAACTCTCCGGCGGC
Organism: Methylobacterium sp. Leaf87; assembly: GCF_001422775.1. Lineage (NCBI taxonomy): Bacteria > Pseudomonadati > Pseudomonadota > Alphaproteobacteria > Hyphomicrobiales > Methylobacteriaceae > Methylobacterium > Methylobacterium sp. Leaf87. The sequence goes on from NZ_LMMI01000002.1 coordinate 142,197, forward strand.
ATGATCAAGCGCGCGGCCTTGGCCCGCTCCCTGGCCCTCGACCCGGAGATCCTGTTCCTCGACGAACCGACCTCGGGCCTCGATCCCATCGGCGCCGGCGAGTTCGACGAACTCGTCGCCACCCTGAAGCAGACCCTGGGCCTGACCGTGTTCATGGTCACCCACGACCTCGATAGCCTCTACACCGCCTGCGATCGCATCGCGGCGCTCGGCGACGGCCAGATCATCGCGCAGGGCACCATTTCCGAGATGCTGGAGAGTGACCATCCGTGGTTGCGCTCCTACTTCCACGGCAAGCGCGGCCGCGCCGTCATCCCCAACGGCACGCGCCATGCGGCGGCCTGATCCCCTTCACCGTGTGGTGACGCACCGCGCGTCCACCCCGAACCCGGGCAATCGCTGATCCGATGGAGACTCGCGCGAACTACGCCCTGATCGGCGCCTTCACCCTCGCCGTGCTCGTCGCGGCCTTCGGCTTCGTGTTCTGGCTGCAGGGCGGCTCGCGCAGCCAGGCCCGTCAGGCCGTGCGGATCGTCTTCTCCGGCAGCGTCGGGGGCTTGGCCAAGGGCTCGACGGTGGCGTTCAACGGCATCAAGGTCGGCGAGGTCACGGACGTGCGCCTGCTGCCGCAGGACCCGCGCCGCGTCGTCGCCATGGTCGAGGTCGAGCGGACCACGCCTCTCCGCGCCGACACCCGCGCGCGCCTCGATTCGGCGATGCTGACCGGCGTCTCCACCATCTCGTTGTCCGGCGGCAACGCCGATGCACCGGCCCTGGGCACCGGTACGGGCGACCAGATGCCGACGATCTTCGCCGATTCGTCCGACATCCAAGACATGATGGCGGCGGCCAAGCAGATCGCCCAACGGGCCGACGACGTACTCCAGCGCCTCGACAAGGTGGTGGCCGGCAACGAGGGCGCCATCAACCGGACGCTGGCCAACGTCGAGGCGTTCTCGAAGACCCTGGCGGATGCCGGACCGGCCGTGAGCGGCTTGGTGAAGGCCATTGATGGACAGAAGCTCAACCGCGTCATCGACAATGCGGATCGCTTCTCGGCGGCGCTGGCGGCCGGCAGTCCCGACATCGAAGGCGCCATCAGGGACGCGCGCGGGATGATGGCCAAGCTCAATACCTCGGCCGACCGCGTCGACGCCGTACTGAAGGGGGCCGAGGGCTTCCTCGGTTCGGCCTCGGGTTCCGCCGGGACCAGCACGTTCACGGAGGTGCGTGAGGCCGCTATCTCCGTTCGCGACGCGGGCAAGGCGTTCCGCACCCTGTCGGAGAACCTCGACAAACGGACGTCGAACATCGCAACCAGCTTCAACCGCCTCAGCGGCACGGGTCGGCGCGAGGTCGAAGCCCTGTCCACGGACGGGCAGCGCACCCTCAACACCCTCAACCGCACGGTGAAGAACCTCGAGCGCGACCCGAGCCAGGTGATCTTCGGCGGCAAGCCGTCGTTGCCGGAATACAACGGTGGTCGTTGAATGCTGTTTTGCCGGGATGAGGGTGTCCCGGCGCACGGCACGAAACGAGCTTTGCCGTAGTTTGTCCCTCGCAGCCTGTCGCGCTGCGAAGTCCGGATCGCGTATGACCCACTTTTCACCGGCCCTCGCCCTCGGCGTGAGCCTGCTCGCCGTGGCCCTCGGTGGCTGCGGCGGCGCCGTGCCGCTCACCTTCGACCTCGCCGCGCTCCCGCCCTCGGGTCGGGTCAGCGCGTCCGCGCGCTCCGTCACCGTGGCCGAGCCCGTCGGTATCCAGCCGTTCGAGGCCGACCGCATCATCGTGCGCGAGCCCGGCGGAGCCCTGTCCTTCCTCGGCGGCGCCCAATGGGCCGACCGGCTGCCGCGGCTGATCCAGACGCGCCTGATCCAGAGCCTCGAAAATTCCGGTCGCTTGAAGTCCGTGAGCCGGCCGGGCGACAAGATCGTCTCGGATTTCCAGCTCATCTCCGAGATCCGCGCCTTCGACATCGCTGCGGGCTCGGGCGAGGCAGTGGTGGACCTCTCCGCCAAGATCATCGCCGAGGGCACCGGAAAGGTCGTTGCCGCTCGGGTGTTCACGGCCCGCATCCCGGTGGCGAAGGTCGATGTCGCCTCGGCCGCCGTGGGGCTCGACGCGGCGCTCGCGCGGGTGCTCGGCGAAATGGTCGTGTGGGTGAATTCCGGCCGCTGAGGCCTTCGGACGGATGATCGTTCGCGGACGTAGCGCTCATTCCCGAGAGCGGTGTGTCCACCAAACGATCATTCCATCACGGCCGCCTTCATGATCACCACCATGATGGCGCGGGCCGGCTCCGGACCGATGCAGCGCACCGTGTGCGGACGGTCGCAGCGATAGCGCAGGGTCTCGCCCGCGCGGGCGCGCTGGACCGTGCCGGCGACTTCGACTTCGAGCTGCCCCGTGGTGACCGTGAGGGATTCGACCGAGCCGCGCTGGTGCGGATCGGAATCGAGGATGCCGCCGGGATCGGCCGACACCTCGTACCATTGCAGCCACTCGACGGTCTTGATCCACCCGACGATGGCGAGCCGCACCTTGCCGTCGTCCGAGACGAGGATCGGCGTGTCGGCGCGCGAGGTCTTCTCGATGAACGGCTCTTCGTCGCTGGTCGCCAACACGCGCTCGATGGACACGTCCAGTGCCTGGCTCAAGCGCCAGATGGTGGCCAGGGTCGGGTTGGTCTCGTTGCGCTCGATCTGGGAGATGATCGACTTCGCGACCCCCGATTGCTCCGCGAGTTCGGACAGCGAGAGGTTGTAGGCCTTGCGCAAGCGCTGGATCGTCTTGCCGAGCTGACCCGAAAGCAGTTGGGCGCCCGTCAGGATATCCCGCTGCCGCCCGCGCTCGGGGGTCGTCACCTGATCGTCCATTGTCCCTGTAACCCGCCGGATCGTTCCGTACATCGAACGAACGTGCGGTACTTCAAACGCAAAATTCGAACACGCGCAAGGCGGGCAGTGGTCTCAGGTCCACAGGGCGTGGAAGTGATGAACCGGTCCGTGTCCTCGCCCGACCTGCATCGTATCGGCCGCCTGGAGGGCGGCGGTCAGGTAGCGTTTGGCGTCCCTGACCGCTTCGACGAGGGGGCGCTTGTGCGCGAGCCCTGCCGCCACCGCCGCCGACAGGGTGCAGCCGGTGCCGTGGGTGTTGCGGGTGGCGACCCGGGGAGCGGCGAACCGGCGCAACGTTCCATCGGCGCACAGCAGATGATCCACGCTTTCGTCGCCCTCCCCATGGCCGCCCTTCACCAGAACCGCCCGGGCTCCGAGCGCCAGGAGTTGCCGTGCTTGCGCCACGGCTTCGTTCTCGCTCCTCGGCGCTGCGGCGCCGATCAGCGTTCCGGTTTCCGGCAGGTTGGGGGTGACGAGATCGGCGAGCGGAAGGAGGAGGTGGCGCAGGGCCTCCACCGCGTCCTCCGAGATGAGCCGGTCACCGCTAGTCGCTACCATCACGGGATCCAGCACGATGGGAATATCCCGGGCATGCCGGCGCAAACCCGCCGCCACGGCCTCGATGGTCGCGACCTGCGATAGCATTCCGATCTTCACCCCCGTCACCGCAAGGTCGCCGAAGACGCTGTCCATCTGCGCCGCGACGAAGGCCGCCGGTACGTCGTGGATGCCCTGGACGCCCTGTGTGTTCTGGGCTGTCAGCGCGGTGACGACGCTGGCGCCGTAGACGCGCAGGGCCGCGAAGGTCTTCAGGTCCGCCTGGATGCCGGCGCCCCCGCCCGAATCCGAGCCCGCGATGGTGACGGCGATGGGGGTCATGGCGTGCCTTTGCGTCCTGCGACGACCTTACGGAACCGCGGCGCGGGCGGCGAGGGCCGAATCGACCCGGTGGCGCAGGTCGCGCGCCCGCGCCTCGACATCGTCCCCGGCGAACAGGGCGGAGATGATCGCGACTCCGTCCGCTCCGGCCGCGATCACGGCCGCAGCGTTGCTCGAATCGATGCCCGCGATGGCCCCGAGGGGGAAGTTCTGCCCCCGCGCGAGGCGGCCCCGGAACAGGATGCGGCCGAGGCCATCGAGGCCGACGGGCGGGTCGGGGTTGTCCTTGCTCGCGGTGGAGAACACACCGCCGATGCAGGCGTAATCCACCGGCAGCCGGTAGAGCTCGTCGGCCTGCGCACCGGTCTTCAGGGTCAGGCCGACGATGGCCGAGCGCCCGAGGAGGCGGCGCGCATCGGCCGGATGGAGATCGGACTGGCCGAGATGCACGCCCTCGACGCCCGCGGCGAGGGCGAGGTCGACGCGATCGTTCACGAGGAGCGGGACATGGCTCCCCGCGAGGGCTTCGTGGATCGCCCGGATGCGGGCCAGGGCGGCACGGGCATCGTCGATGGTTTTTTCGCGATACTGGAGGAGGGTGCAGCCGCCGCGCGCCGCCGCGCTCGCCAGTGCCGCGAGCCGCCCGACATCGGTGCCGCAGAATCCCGTGTCGAGGATTCCGTAGAGGCGCAGATCCACCGGCACCGTGCGCCCCGGCGCGTCGTCCCGTCCGATCACAGCGTTCTCCCCGGTCAGCCCCGTCCCATTCGTCTTACGGGCTGGTGCCCATGCCGCAAGGGCCCGCGAAGGTGGAAGCTCGGGAGCTTGACCGGTGGGGCGGCGTTGATGGGGCGAACACAACTGGGGGATCCGCATGGACCGTACGCCGAAACAGAAGATGCTCGCGGGCGAGCTCTATCATCCCGACGACCCCGAGATTCAGGCCGATGCCGGCGCCTGCAAGGCCTGGATGGTGCGCTACAACGCGGCCCTCGGTCTGTCGCCCGGCGACCGGCGCGCGCTCCTGCGCGAGCGCTTCGCGGCCGTCGGCGACGAGTCCGTCATCCGGCCGCCCTTCCACTGCGATTTCGGCCTTCACATCACTCTGGAGGACCATGTCTTTCTCAACTTCGGCTGTGTGATCCTCGATTGTGCCCCGGTCCATATCGGCGCGCGCACGCAGATCGGACCCGGGGTCCAGATCCTCACGGCGGATCATCCCCGCGATGGCGCTTCGCGCGAGGCCGGTTTGGAGTTCGCGCGGTCGATCCGGATCGGCCGCAACGTCTGGATCGGCGGCGGCGCCCTCATCCTGCCGGGGGTGACCGTCGGCGATCACGCGATCGTCGGCGCCGGCAGCGTGGTGACCCGGGACGTGGCCGAGGGGGATACGGTGGTGGGAAACCCGGCCCGGCCCTTGCCCCGGCGGGAGGAAGCCTGACCCATAGGCCATGCCGTTTGGCCGTTCATCACGGCGGCGCGATGTGCCATGAGCACGCGGCACGATGTGCAGAAGGCACGCGGTGCGAGATGGAGGCTGACCAGGTGACGACGGTGAAGGACTCGCAGGGGCGCGACAACGCCTCGCTCGTCAACCCGTCCGCCGTGGGGCTCGTCGCCGTCATCATCGCCGCGACGGACGGCGAGCCGCGGGCCCTGACGGTGCAGGTCGAGGGGCAGGCGCCGGGCCGTTCGGACGGACTGCCCGCCGGGCCCCTCGTGCCCGAGCACCCGACCCTGGAACGTGGGCTGCGAGCGTGGGTCGAGCGCCAGACCCATCAGCGCCTCGGTTACGTCGAACAGCTCTACACCTTCGGCGACCGCGACCGTCAGGGCGACGAGAGTCAGGGCCTGCATTCCCTGTCGGTGGCCTATCTCGCGCTGGTTCGCGAGGTTCGACCCGGCGGTCTCGCCGAGGCTTCGTGGCGCAACTGGTACCGCTACCTGCCCTGGGAGGATTTTCGCGAGGGCCGGCCAGCGGCCCTGGCCGAGATCGAGCCGAAACTCCTCGCCTGGGCCGGCGGGACCGGCGACCCGAAGCTGAAGCGCCGGCGCGAGGATCGCCTCAGCCTCACCTTCGGCCTGTGCGACGGCACCTGGAACGAGGAGCGGGTGCTGGAGCGCTACGAACTGCTGTTCGAGGCCGGCCTGATTCCCGAGGCGCAAGGCCAGTCGGGTGCCGCGAGCCCCGCCGACCTCCCGGTGACCGGACAACCCATGGCGTTCGACCATCGCCGGGTGCTTGCGACCGCCATCGGGCGCCTGCGTGGCAAGATCAAGTATCGGCCCGTTGTCTTCGAGCTGATGCCGCCGACCTTCACGCTGTTCCAGCTTCAGCGCACGGTGGAGGCTCTGTCGGGGACCAATCTGCACAAGCAGAACTTCCGCCGGCTCGTCGCTCAGCAGGGTCTGGTCGAAGAGACCGATGGGGTCACCAGCGGTGCCACCGGCAGGCCAGCCCGCCTCGTTCGGTTCCGGCGCGAAGTCCTCCTCGAACGCCCTGCCCCGGGCTTCCGCCTCAGGCCGGCGAAACGCCCCACCTGACAGCCGCGGCGCACCATCGAGGGTGCGCCGCAAAAACGTTATGCTCAAGTCCAGCATATCTAGACAAGTGCGGATTGGGCCCCTACGTTAGTCGGCACAATGCTCATTTTGAGCATAAGTGAGGACGCATCCATGGCGGCCACCAGTCTTCCGATCGCTCCGGCGCCCGCGGTTTATGCCGGCCTGCCTCTGCCCGATATCTACGCGCGGGTCGCCCGGCACGTGCCCGCCATCGAATGGCCGGCGCTCGCCGATGACGTTGCGGCGATCCTGGAACTGAAGAAGACACGCAACGCCGTCATCCTCGCCCACAACTATCAAGCGCCGGAAATCTTCCATACGGTGGCGGACATCGTCGGCGACAGTTTGGCGCTGGCTCGCGAGGCCGTGACGGTGGATGCCGACGTGATCGTGCTGGCCGGCGTGCATTTCATGGCCGAGACCGCCAAGCTCCTCAACCCGGGCAAGACCGTCCTCATTCCGGACATGGCCGCCGGCTGCTCGCTCGCCGATTCGATCACCGCCGCCGACGTGCGGGGGCTGCGCGAAAAGTATCCCGGCGTTCCCATCGTCACCTACGTCAACACGTCGGCGGCCGTTAAGGCCGAATCCGACCTTTGCTGCACATCCGGCAATGCCGTCGACGTGGTTCGGTCCCTCAACGCGCCCCGCGTTCTTATGATTCCCGACGAGTTCCTCGCCCAGAACGTGCAGGCCCTGGTGCCCGAGGTGGAGATCCTCACCTGGGCCGGTCATTGCGAAGTCCATGAACTCTTCACCCCGGCGGATATCCACGCCGTGCGCGAGAGCTATCCGGGCGTCACGGTCATCGCTCATCCCGAATGCCCGCCCGACGTGGTGGCCGAAGCCGATTTCTCCGGCTCGACGGCGATGATGATGAACTTCGTGACCGAGAAGCGCCCCCGGCAGGTGGTGCTCGTGACCGAGTGCTCGATGGGCGACAACATCGCGGCGGCCAACCCGGACATCGAGTTCATCAAGCCGTGCAACCTGTGCCCGCACATGAAGCGCATGAGCCTGAAGAACATCCGCCGCGCCCTCGAGACCCTGACTCACGAGGTCACGGTCGAACCCGAACTCGCCGACCGGGCGCGCTTGGCGGTGGAGCGCATGCTCGCGGTGCGGCCGCGATGAACGCGCACGCACCCTTCTCCTTCGCGACGCCGGACCGCGTCATCGTCATCGGAGCCGGCGTCGCCGGTCTCGCGACGGCGCTTCGCCTCGCACCGCGTCCCGTCACACTGGTCACGGCGAGTCCCCTCGGGCTCGGCACCGCCACGGGCTGGGCGCAGGGCGGCATTGCCGCCGCCATGGGTGAGGACGACGCACCGGCCCTTCACGCCGCCGACACCCTGGCGGCGGGCGCGGGCCTGAGCGAGCCGGAGGTCGCCGAACGCGTCGCGGCGGCCGGCCCCGGCCTCATCGAATGGCTCGTCGGCCTGAATGCCCCGTTCGACCGGGATACCGTCGGCGCCCTCGCGCTCGGGCTCGAGGCTGCCCATTCCCACCGTCGCATCGTGCGAGCCGGCGGCGATTCGACCGGTCGTCTCGTCCTCGAGACCCTGGTGCGGGCCGTGTCCGTCACGCCGTCCATCGACGTGGTCGTGGCGCGGGCGCGTCACCTGATGCACGACCGTCAGGGGGCGATCGCGGGCGTTGTGTGCGAGCGCGGCGGCACGCGGCTGCGCCTGGCGGCCCGCGCCGTGGTGCTCGCCACCGGCGGGATCGGTGCGCTCTACGCATCGACGACCAATCCGCGCGGCGCCACCGGGGCCGGCCTTGCCCTGGCGGCCCGGGCCGGTGCCAGCCTGCGCGACATGGAGTTCGTGCAGTTCCACCCCACCGCCATCGCGGTCGGCGCCGATCCGATGCCGCTTGCCACCGAAGCCCTGCGCGGCGAGGGCGCGCGGCTCGTCGACAGACTGGGTGCCCCGATCATGGCCGGCATCGCGGGTGGGGATCTGGCGCCCCGGGACGTCGTCGCCCGGGCGATCTTTCAGGCGCAAGCACGGGGCACGCAGGTGTTCCTCGACTGCCGCGGCGCCTTGGGCGCTCGCATGGCCACGCGGTTTCCCACGGTCGCCGGTTTGTGCGCGACGGCCGGCATCGATCCGCAGCACGAGGCGATCCCCGTGCGGCCGGCGGCGCACTACCACATGGGCGGCGTGAGGGTGGATGGCAGCGGCGCCAGCACCGTACCGGGGTTGTTCGCCTGCGGCGAGGTCGCGTCCACGGGCCTGCACGGCGCCAACCGCCTCGCCAGCAATTCGCTTCTCGAAGCCATGGCGTTCGCGCCCTGGATCGCCGAGGCCATCGAGGCCGTTCCGTTCCCGGGGGCCGCGCAGGCGGTGCCGGAGCAGCCCCGTCCGGCGTCGGATCTGCCGACGATCCGCGCCATCATGGAGCAACGCGTCGGCGTCGTGCGCGATGCGGACGGCCTCGCGGAGGCGGTCCGTCGGCTGATGCCAGCAGCCGAGGCCGGCTGCGACGCCGCCCTCGTCGGGCTCGTGGTCGCCACATCGGCCCTGTCGCGTCGGGAGAGCCGGGGGGCGCACTGGCGCAGCGACTGTCCCGATCAAGCTCCGGTCCGGCACACCGAAACGACCTTGGCCGAAGTCCTGAGCTCTTCGGCAGTCGACGCACCCGCCTTCGCCTGATTCCGGCCCACTGCCCGAAACGCCCGGGAGGGCTTCCATGACCGACGATCTGCACCTCGTCCCGCTGCCCCGCCTCATGGTCGAGCCCATCGTGCGGGCAGCCCTGCTGGAGGATCTCGGCCGGGCCGGCGACATCACCACCGACGCCATCGTGCCGGCATCCTTAACGATGAACGCCGTCATCACCGCCCGCCAGGACGGCGTGATCTCCGGCATCGACGCCGCCGTCCTCGCCTTCGGCCTCATCGATCCGGCCGTGGTGGTGACGGTGGTGCGCGGCGACGGCGCCACCGTGGCGCCGGGCGACGTGGTGATCCGCCTGTCCGGCCCGGCGCGGGCGATCATCACCGCAGAGCGGGTGGCCCTCAATCTCCTGTGCCGTCTTTCGGGTGTCGCCACGGCCACGGCGGGCCTCGTCACGGCGGCGCGGCCGCACGGCAGGGCCAGCATCGTCTGCACCCGCAAGACCACGCCGGGCCTCCGCGCCCTCGAGAAGCATGCGGTCCGGGCCGGCGGCGGCTCGAACCACCGCTTCGGCCTCGACGACGCCGTGCTCATCAAGGACAACCACGTGGCGGTGGCCGGCGGCATCGTCCCGGCCATCACCCGGGCGCGGGCCCATGTGGGCCACCTCGTCAAGATCGAGTGCGAGGTCGACACCCTGGCCCAACTCGAAGAGGCCCTCTCCGTCGGCGCCGACGCCGTGCTCCTCGACAACATGAACCCGGATCAACTGCGCGAGGCCGTGCGGATGATAGACGGGCGCGCCATTTCGGAGGCCTCGGGCCGGATCACCCGCGAGACCGTCGGGGCGGTGGCTGCGTCTGGCGTCGATCTGATCTCCTGCGGCTGGATCACCCACAGCGCGCCGATCATCGATCTCGGTCTCGACGATGCTTGAAGGTTTGGCCTGAAACCGAAGGACCTTACGGCCAAGGCGCCACACTGTGGCCATGGAGTCACGACGTCGCGGCAAGCGATGCTGCACCGCGGATAGAGCTTGGCTTTGAAACCCCAGCGTTTACGTCTTGGGCATTCTTCGCGCGGTACCGTGCGTCGAGCTGATCGCCGTGATTTCCGACTGCCCTCGAGAGGCCCCGATGCGCCGTTTCGCCCCCGCCCTCACCGGGCTCGCCTGTGCGCTTGGCGCGTGGGCATCGCCCGCTGCCGCCTACGAGATCGACCCTCTAACCCGCCAGCCCCTGGACAACGCCCTGGTCCTGCGGGTGCGCCCGCAGGCCGAGCCGGTGGCCGTCGTCGCCGTGCCGACCTCCAACGCATCGCTGTCGCCGGCCGACCCCATGGCCTCGGCCGTGCCGCAGATGTCGGCGATCCAGCGCGAGCAGGTGGCTTATTCCGGCAATTACGCCCCCGGCACCATCGTGGTCTCCACGGCCGAGCGTCGCCTGTACTACGTGCTCGGTGACGGCCAAGCCCTGCGCTACGGCGTCGGTGTCGGCCGGCCCGGCTTCACCTGGGGCGGCGTTCAGACCATCACGATGAAGCGCGAATGGCCCGATTGGCGTCCCCCGGCCGAGATGCTGCGTCGCCGTCCCGATCTGCCGCGCTTCATGAAGGGCGGCCTTGAGAACCCCCTCGGCGCCCGCGCCATGTATCTCGGCAATTCGATCTACCGCATCCACGGCTCCAACGAGCCGGAAACCATCGGCACCGCCGTCTCGTCGGGCTGCATCCGCATGACCAACGACGACGTGGCCGACCTCTACACCCGCGCCAAGGTCGGCGCGAAGGTCATCGTGGTTCGCTGAACGGTTCGCTCACGAGCGGGCATTCGAGAAAGGCCGGTGGAAACGCCGGCCTTTCTTCGTTCTTGACCTCACTTCGAAACGGCGAAGAATCGCGACAGCAGCCAGAGGGGCACCACAACCACGGCGCCGGCCAGGATCCAGCGTCCGAAATCGTGGAAGGTGTCGAGGCCGAGATCGACGAGGGCTCGAACGGCATCGTAAGCGTGCCAGAACAGAAGGCCCGGCGTCACCCCGAGCATGGCCATGACGGCGCCGACCAGGATCGACAGGAACAGCAGTTTGGCGAACACCGCCGCCGGCGAACCGCCGAGGAAACGGCGAAGGGCCGAGCGACGACCCGGTTCGGGATAGGCGCCGGCATAGGGCTGGCCGGGAAACGGCTGCGGGCGGCGCGGATCGTGATCGAGGCTCATCGGGCGAGGGTTTCCTTGCGGCGCGCGGCGAATGCGGTCTCTCAACCCCCCGAAGCCGGCGGAAGCGTGACCGAATCGACACACTTTGGCGAAACCGGACGGACGCTCGGGCGTTAGGCGGGTTGCTGTCGATAGCCCAGGTGGCAATGCCGGCTGCGCGGTCCAAGTTGGAACGACCTCTTTTTACGATGAAACGAAACGATTCATGATCGACCACGCCCTGTTCGACCCGGCGACGATCGATCCGGACACCAAACGGCTCAACGCCGAGATCATCGCGGCCCATGCGGCCCAGGCCGACCCGTGGTCGATCCCCATCGCGGCGGTCCGCGAACGCCGCCGCCAGGGCACCAAGGCCTCGCCGGCCATGCCCCGCAGCGTACGAGCCGAAACGGTGACCATCGACGGGCCGGGCGGTCCGCTCGCGCTTCGCATGATCCGCCCCGATGCCAGAAAGTGGCCGAAGGCGCGCGGCGCCTATCTGCACATCCATCGCGGCGGCTGGGTCTGGGGCGCTGCCGACGAGCAGGACCCGTGGCTTGAGCGGATTGCCGACACCTGCGGCTTCGTCTGCCTGTCCGTCGAGTATCGGCTCGCGCCCGAGCACCCCTATCCGGCGGCCCTGGAGGATTGCGAGGCTGCCGCCCTGTGGCTCGCCGGTCCGGGTCGGGCGGAACTCGGCATCACGGCCCTCACCATCGGTGGCGAATCGGCCGGCGCCCATCTCGCCGTGATGACCCTCCTCCGCCTGCGTGACCGGCACGGTCTGCCGCGCGCTTTCCGGGGTGCCAACCTCAATGCCGGGTTCTTCGACCTCGGCCTGACCCCGAGCGTGCGCAATTGGGGCGACGAGCGCCTCGTGGTGAACACCAAGGATCTGACCACTTTCGCCAACGACTACGTTCGGGATGGCATCGATCGCCGTCGCCCCGACGTGTCGCCGCTCTACGCCGACCTCGCCGGACTGCCCCCGGCCCTGTTCACCGTCGGCACCCACGACCCCCTCCTCGACGACACCCTCTACATGTCGTCGCGCTGGGCCGCTGCCGGAAATGGCGGACATACGGCGATCTATCCCGGTGGATGCCACGTCTTCGTGCGCTATCCCGGTGCCCTGACGGAGCGGGCCCTGGAGCTCATCGATCGTTTCCTCATGGCCCTCGCCTGAGCGCCACCCCCCCGCACCGTGCGCTGCCCGAGGTCCTGCCCGACCGGTTCGCGGATTGGTTCACCGCGCGGGGCTGGACACCCCGCCCGCACCAGCTCGACCTTCTCGCCATCGTGCGCGCGGGTCGCTCCGCCTTGCTGGTCGCCCCCACGGGCGCCGGCAAGACCCTTGCGGGCTTCCTGCCGAGCCTCACGGCGCTGGCGGAACGTCCGCCGGCAAAGAAATCACGAGGCCTGCACACCCTCTACATCTCGCCCCTGAAGGCGCTCGCCGTCGACATCGCCCGCAACCTCGAAGCACCGATTGCCGAGATGGGCCTGTCGATCAGTGTCGAGACCCGCACGGGCGACACGCCGTCCCATAAGCGCACCCGGCAGGTCGAGCGACCGCCCGACATCCTGCTGACCACGCCCGAACAGCTTGCGCTCCTCATCGCTCACCGCGAGGCGTCCGAACTCTTCTCCAATCTGTCCTGCGTCGTGCTCGACGAGTTGCACGCCCTGGTGACGTCGAAGCGCGGCGACCTCCTGTCCCTGGCCTTGGCGCGGCTGCACCGGCTCAGCCCGGGCCTGACGGCGATAGGCCTCTCCGCCACCGTACGGGAGCCGGACGATCTGCGGCGGTATCTCGTGCCGCAGCGCCACGCCTCGGCGGACGAGCGCGGGTCCCCAACCCTCTCCCTCCAGGAGCGGGAGCACGGTGGTGCTGACGAAGCCGGCGTGCCCGAGCCTCCCATGGCCGACCTCGTCGTCGTACGGGGCGGCGCGGCGCCCGACCTTCACATGCTCGACACCGGGCTCACGCTCCCGCTCGCCGGTCACACCGCCTGGCAGGCGATGCCGGCGATCTACGATCTCATCAGTCGTCACCGCACGGTGCTGGTCTTCGTCAACACCCGGCTCCAGGCCGAGTACACCTTCCAGGAACTCTGGCGGATCAACGAGGAGTCGTATCCGATCGCGCTGCATCATGGCTCCCTCGACGCCACCCAGCGCCGCCGGGTCGAAGCCGCCATGGCGGCGGGCCAGTTGCGCGCCATCGTCTGTACCGCGACCCTCGACCTCGGCATCGATTGGGGCGACGTCGATCTCGTGGTCAACATCGGCGCGCCGAAGGGGGCGAGCCGGATCATGCAGCGCATCGGCCGTGCCAACCACCGCATGGACGAGCCGTCGAAGGCCTATCTCGTGCCGGCCAACCGCTTCGAGATCCTCGAATGCCAGGCGGCCCTGGACGCCGTCGAGGCCGCCGCGCAGGACACGCCGGATGCGCGCCTCGGCGCCCCGGACGTGCTCGCCCAGCACATCCTCGGCATGGCCTGTGCCGACGCGTTCGACCCGCTCCGGCTCTACGACGAGATCGTCTCGGCCGCCCCCTACGCTACCCTGAGTTGGGAGGATTTCGAGGCGGTGGTCGATTACGTCGCCACCGGTGGCTACGCGCTGCGGGCCTACGAACGCTTCGCCAAGATCCTGCGCGGTCCCGACGGGTTGTGGCGGGTGCGCGACGCCCGCACGGCGCAGCAATACCGGATGAACGTCGGCACCATCGTCGAGTCGGCCAAGGTGAAGGTCCGCCTCGCCCGGGCGAACCGGGCACGCCCCGGCGCCGTGCTGCCGCGCGGCGGGCGGGTCCTCGGCGAGATCGAGGAGGATTTCGCCGATACGCTGACCCCCGGCGACACTTTCCTGTTCGCCGGCGAGGTCCTGCGCTTCGAAGGCCTCACGGAGGACGAGGCGCTCGCCACCCGTGCCGGACCCGGCACCGACCCGGCGATCCCGTCCTATGCCGGGGCTAAGTTCCCGATCTCGACCTTCCTCGCCGCGCGGGTGCGGGCGATGATCGCCGATCCGTTCGAGTGGGACCGCCTGCCGAAACAAGTCTCGGACTACCTCGTCCAGCAGCGCACCCGCTCGGTGCTGCCCGGCCCGACGGGCCTGCTGGTCGAGACGTTTCCGCGCTCGGGGCGCTACTACCTCACGGCGTTTCCGTTCGAGGGGCGGCTCGCGCACCAAACCCTCGGCATGCTCCTCACCCGCCGCCTGGAGCGCGCACGGATGCGGCCTCTGGGCTTCGCCGCCAACGATTACGGCATCGCCATCTGGATGACCCGCGATCTCAGCGCGCACATCGCCACCGAGTCGGACTTCCTCGAAGCCTTGTTCGCCGAGGACATGCTCGGCGACGATCTCGAGGCATGGCTCGACGAATCGGCGATGATGAAGCGCACATTCCGGCAATGCGCCGTCATCGCGGGGCTCATCGAGCGCCGTTATCCGGGGCAGGCCAAGACCGGGCGCCAGGTCACCATGTCCACGGATCTGGTCTACGACGTCCTGCGCAAGCACCAGCCCGACCACCTGCTCCTGCGCGCGGCGCGGCAGGATGCGGCAACCGGACTCCTCGACGTGAAGCGCCTCGGTGTGATGTTGAGGCGCATCCAGGGGCGAATCGTCCATAAGGCCTTGGACCGCGTCTCGCCCCTGTCCGTCTCCGTCATGCTCGAGATCGGGCGGGAGAAGGTCTACGGCGAGGGCGCGGACGAGATCCTGGCCGAGGCCGAGGCGCAGCTTCTCGAAGAGGCGCTCGGCTGACGTGTCGCCCTGCTCACCCGATGACGAGGATGCGGTTTTGGCGCTCGGCGCACGACTCGAGAAGACCACGAAGGCCCCCGGCCTGACGCTTGCCGGCGAACACCTCACCCTCGACCTGTGCGGCGGCCTGTGGCTGGCCGCCCACGGCACCCTCATCGTCTCCGATCTCCACTTGGAGAAGGGCTCGGCGTTCGCGGCGCGCTCGGGCCAGTTCCTGCCGCCCTACGACACCCGCGAGACCCTGGCCTGTCTACACGAGGTGGTGGCCCGCCTCGACCCGGCCCGCGTCGTGGCTCTGGGCGATTCGTTTCACGATGCGCGCGGGCCGGATCGCATGGAGCCGGGCGACCGCGCCATGGTGGCGGCCCTGCAGGAGGGGCGCGACTGGGTCTGGATCGCCGGCAACCACGATCACGCCGTGACCGAGGGGGTGGGCGGGCGCTACGCCGAGATCCTGACGCTCGGCGGCCTCACGCTCCGCCACGAGCCGACCCCCGACGCGGTGGACGGCGAGGTGTCCGGTCACCTGCATCCGTGCGGCAAGGTCGCCATGCGGGGTCGGGCCGTGCGTCGCCGCTGCTTCGTCACCGACGGTCGCCGCCTCATCATGCCGGCCTTCGGCGCCTATGCGGGGGGTCTCAACGTGCGCAATCCGGTGTTCGAGCCGCTGTTTCCGGCGGGCTTCACCGCGCATCTCCTGGGGGATGGGCGGGTCTTCGCCATCGGGAAGTCCATGCTGGCGAAGGACTGATCGTCAGGGTACGCGAGGCACCGTTTCTCCGATCGGCTCTGGCGGAAGCCGACGACAAGCTCTCGCGCCGGAGTTCTACGCCGCGACGAGGAGGGACGCCCCGGCCACGACCGACAGGACGAGCCGGAGACGGCCCAGCCACACGGGCACGAGGCCGCGGCGGGGAAGATCCTGATCGATGAAGCCCCAGGCCAGGACGAGGGAGCCGAGCGTCCGCAAGTCCCATGGGGCCGGCATGGCCAAGGCCGCCCAGGCCAGGAGGGACGGCACGATGGCGATGGCGTAATCGGCCCCGCCACCGCCGCGTGCCGCAGCGGCGCCCCAGCGGATTCCACCGAGGAACGAAGCGATCACCGCCCCGTAGGTGGACAACACCATGCGCGGATCGAGGCCGATGGTGCTCAGGCCCGCATTGCCACCGCTGACGGAGAGAAACGCGAAGCCGAGGAACGGGATCAGGCCGGCGATCCCGAGGATCACCGCCGCCGGTGGCACCGTCGTCACCCGCACCCTCGGCCCTCCCGTCATCCGTGAATCCCATTCGGGCCGGCCCCCGCCGTCCGCGAGAAAGCATCCGCCATCCAAACGCCTCGGGGCGCCCGAGGAAAGGCGGCAGATACCCGCACGCGCGACAGGATGGACGCGTTGTGACAATTCTCAGCTGCGTCGCGGCGGGGTGACCGGAGCCGGGGGCGTCGCCCCGAGCAGGGTCATCGTCCGAGGCGCAGCTGAAGCCGTGGGGGCCTCGTTGGTGGCCGGATCGGGCACCTTGGCCTTGAACGCGGCGACGAGGGCCCGCGCCGTGGCGAGGTCCTTCGGTTCGAGTTTGGCCGCCACGTCGTCACGCTTCTTGGCCGCGTCGGCATCACCCTGCGCACCGGCAGCGGAGAACCACAGGAAAGATTGCTGGAGGTCCTGTTGCACGCCGAGGCCGCGGGCGTAGAGCACCGCGAGATTGTACTGGCTGTCGCGCAGGCCGTACTCGGCCGCGCGCCGGAACCATTGCCCCGCCGTGGTGTAGTCCGGCTTGCCCGAGGCCGTGGGTGTCTCCGCGTGGATCACCGCGAGGTTGTGCATCGCCCGGGCATTGCCCTGCTCCGCCGCGCGTCCGTACCAGAGTTTGGCCTGGGCGAGGTCGCGGGGCACGCCGAGTCCCTTCTCATGGAGCCCGCCGAGCTTGTACTGGGCCGGCGCGTAGCCGGCCTGCGCGAGCTTGTCGTAGAGCTTGTGCGACAGGGCGAGGTCGCGCGTCACGCCGCGCCCGTCGGCAAAGCGCGCGGCGAGGTCGTAGACGGCCGTGCCATCACCCTCGATGGCGGCCTGACGCAGGGAGGCCAAGTTTGCCGGAACGGCGGTGAGATCGGGCGACAGGGCCGCCATCGCAGTCACCTGCGGGACGATCCGGTTCGTGCCCGATCGGACGGTTTCGGCCTTGGCACCATCGACCCGGGCGGGGTCGGTCTTCGCCGAATCCGTCTTCGTGGCGTCGGCTTTGGCCACCTCTTCCTTGAGCGAGGCCGAATCGGCGAGTGACTGGGTGGTGACCGGGTCCGGGAGGCCGGAGGCTGCGCCCGCGGGTGTTTCGGTCCTCGGGGCCTCCGCCGATGCGGCGACGGTCTCGCGGGCCGGGCCTCGGGTTCCGATGGCCTGAAGCGCACCGAGGGCGAGGATGATGGCGGCGAGCCCGAGAAGCAGGGGCTTGCGGCGGCGATCGAGTTCAGCGCGCAGGCGGGCGAACCGGGCGTTCACCGGAGCCGACGCGACCGCCTCGCTCGAGGAGGACGCATCGGAGCCGTGCCGGGCACGGGGCGCCTGCACGGTACCGGATGCCTCCGCCTGCGCCACCTGAGCGGCGCGACGAGCGGCGGCGATGAAGCTGGACTTGATGTCGCCGTCGAGGGCGGCGGACGCGTTGGGCTCCGCGTCCTCGGTGATCGGGTCGCGTCCGGGCCGCCGGGCCCCGGGCTCCAGGGGAAGGTCGCCCAGAACGGCGTCGGCGATGGGACGTTCCGTCGGGCGGGCGCTCGCTCGCGCGATCGGCTTGCCGGCGAATCTGGCTGCAGACTTGGTCGGGGGCATGCCACCGGTGCCGAGGAGACGCTCGGCCGGTGTTTGCGTCTCGGACGACATCGGTCCGGATTCGGTCGATCCGACCCGTCCGGCAAGGCGTTCGAGGATCGAGTGGACTCCGACCAGGGTCGATTGCAGGCGCTGCTCGGACGCGAATTGCTGGTCGCGCAGGTCGGCGAGGCCGGCCTGGAGGCGAACGAGGTCGTTCCCATCCGTCTGGGTCTCGACGGATCCGTGGCGGCCGGTCCGCTCGATCAGCGGCGCTTCTTCGCGCAGGGCGGAGACTTGAGCCAGCAGGTCACCCATGGTGCGTTCCAAACCGGCGAGGGCCGGGTCGCTGTCGCGGGTGTCGATACGGGCGGCGAGCGCCAGGACCTGATGCTCGAGGGAATCGAGCCCCTCCGCCGAGACGGTGTCCGACGTCCCCATGCGGTCGACCTTCACGGAAAGGTCGTGCAGCATACCGTGGATGGCCGCCAGGTCGCCGTCCGGCAACACGGGCCGGCGCAGGGTCGCGCCGAGGCCTTCGAGACGCTCGATGAGGTCGCCGACGGGGTTGACGTGGACGGCATCGACCTTCGCCGACAACGCATCGATCCGATGGATGATCGCGTCCGAGTTCGGACCGCCATTCAGGGCGGAGCCGTCGCGCAGGGCGTCGAGCTTCGCCGCCATGGCGTCGATCCGGTCTTCGAGGCCGCCCGGTGCGGGGCGGTTCAACCCCGACCGGATCTCCTCCAGCAGAGGACGCAGTGAGGCCACGCCCGAATCGGCCCCGACGCCGGTCTGGAGGCGGGCGATCTCGGCGCTGATCGCAGCGACGCCGGAGGCCAGGGTCTCGATGCGCTCGGGCGCGGCGAGCCCCGCGATTGCGGTGCGGATGTCGTGGAGTTCACGAAAGAGTTCGTCGAGGGCCTCGCGATCGGCGAAGGCGTCCGGGCCGTTGCTCAGGACGGCATCGACCCGCGCTCCGAGGGTCTCGAGGTCGGCGGCGAGGCGGGTCTGCACCTCACGGGCCGTGTCGCCGCACAAGCGGCCGACCTCGGCACGGATGCGATCGAGGGGTGCCGTCACGGCGGAGAGGTCGGCCTGTGCCGGGGCGCCGTCGACGCCCGTGGCGAGGGCGTGCATCGCCTCCTCGAGGACGCCGACCTCACGGCCCGTCGCCACGCCGTCGAGGGAGGCGCGCAGGCGGCTGGTCTCGCTGCGCAGTTCACCGATGACCGTGGCGATGGGGGCAGGGCCGGTATCGAGTTCGCGCTGGCGCTGGCGGATCTCGCTCACCGCATCCCGAACTTCGAGGGCGGCCGAACGGCCGCGCCGACCGATGGGACGGGGCGCGACGACCTGCTCGCCGAGTTCCGCCACGCGTCGTTGGAGGTCGGCGATGGTGCGGCTGGCCGCCGCCTGCGTGGCCGTCTGCTCCTGAGCGATCCGTCGATCGATGGCATCGAGGCGCTGCATCATCTCCGCAAGCGCCTGCGCCGTCGCGTCGGGCGTCGGCGTTGCGGTCGCGGGCGCCTCGGAGCCCGCTTCGGCGGCCTCGGAGCCGGGAGCCGGCTTTGCGTCGGGGAGTGGCGCCGGCGGCGCGGTCTTCGGTGCCGGCTTCGACGGGTTCTCGCGACTCGCCTTCGCAGTCCCCTGTCGGGGTGCTTTGGCGGGGGCCGCGCCGGGCGGTGTGGCGGGGGCTTCCCGGGTCGTTCCGGAAGAAGCGTCGCGTTGCGGCGCGGCCACGTCATCCGGGGTGACGATGGAGGCGATCCAGGTCTCGACGGGGATGCCGGCCCGCCGGGCCACATCGCGCGCGGCGTCGAGGATGTCCGGGTCGAAGCCGTCGAGATCGATGGGGGCGGAGCGTGTCATCGTCTAACCTGATGCGGCGAGGTCCGGTCTCGATGCGCGGCGCCGGCCCCCGGCGGATGATGGCGCGGGTCCACGTCGGATCGTCTGACCCGACCTTTAACTTTCTTGGTAAATAGCGGGTTAACCGAAGCCGCTTCCGAAGCCGCGCCGCGGCCGACTTCGACATTCGGTTTCCCGACCGTTTCCTCTTTCCGCTCGCCTCAGGATGGTTTAGATATGAACCATCCATCGAGCGGTACCGCGATCCGGTCGGATGCGCGTGTCGCCGTGACCAGGGAAGGACGCTGTGCGATGCCGAGCTACAAGGCGCCGGTCGAGGACGTTCTGTTTCTTCTGAACGACGTTCTCGGGTTCCAACGCTACAGCAATCTCCGGGGCTTCTCCGATGCTTCGCCCGACGTGGTCGAGGCCGTCCTCGGCGAAGGGGCGAAGCTCGCCGAGGAGGTGTTCGCCCCCTTGAACGCCGTCGGCGACCGCGAGGGCTGTACCCGCCAGGCCGATTCCGGTGTCACCACGCCGAAGGGGTTCAAGGCCGGCTACGACACCTACGCGGCCGGCGGCTGGATGGGATTGTCCGTACCGGAGGAGTTCGGCGGACAGGGCCTGCCCCATACCCTCAACACGGCGATTTCCGAGTTCGTGTCCGGCGCGAACCTGGCGCTCGGCATGTATCCGGGCCTGACCCAGGGTGCCATGGCGGCGCTGCTCGTCCACGGTTCGGACGCACAGAAGGCGATGTACCTGCCCAAGATGGTCGAGGGCGCCTGGACCGGTACCATGAACCTCACCGAGCCCCATTGCGGCACGGATCTGGGCCTCCTCAAGACCAAGGCGGTGCCGAACGGCGACGGCTCCTTCAATCTCACCGGCACCAAGATCTTCATTTCGGCCGGCGAGCACGACCTGTCCGAGAACATCGTGCACCTCGTCATCGCCCGCATCGAGGGCGCACCGGCGGGCACCAAGGGCATCTCGCTCTTCGTGGTGCCGAAATTCCTCGTGAACGCCGACGGCTCGGTGGGTGAGCGCAACCCGGTCTCGTGCGGCTCCCTCGAGCACAAGATGGGCATCCACGGCAACTCGACCTGCGTGATGAACTACGACGGCGCCAAGGGCTGGCTCGTCGGCCAGGAGAACCGCGGCCTCAACGCCATGTTCGTGATGATGAACGAGGCCCGCCTCGCCGTCGGCGTCCAAGGCCTCGGCCAGTCCGAGGTCGCCTACCAGAACGCCGTGGCCTACGCGAAGGACCGCCTGCAGGGCCGGTCCCTCACCGGTGCCAAGGCCCCCGACAAAGTGGCCGATCCGATCATCGTCCACCCCGACGTCCGCCGCACCCTCATGGGGATCCGGGCCTTCAACGAGGCCGGTCGCGCCCTCGTGCTGTGGACCGCGCTCCAGGCCGATATCGGCCACCGCTCCGAGGACGCGGCCGAGCGGCAGCGCGCAGAGGACCACATGGGCCTGATGACTCCGGTGGTGAAGGGCGTGCTCACCGATCGGGGCTTCGCCAACGCCGTGGAGGCCCAGCAGCTCTTCGGCGGCCACGGCTACATCGAGGAATGGGGCATGTCGCAATTCGTGCGCGATGCCCGCATCGCCATGATCTACGAGGGCGCCAACGGCATCCAGGCCATGGACCTCATCGGGCGCAAGCTTCCCAAGGATGGCGG
Source organism: Methylobacterium sp. Leaf87 (assembly GCF_001422775.1). NCBI lineage: Bacteria > Pseudomonadati > Pseudomonadota > Alphaproteobacteria > Hyphomicrobiales > Methylobacteriaceae > Methylobacterium > Methylobacterium sp. Leaf87. The sequence continues at coordinate 163,496 of NZ_LMMI01000002.1, forward strand.
CCGCGCCATGATGGGCTTCCTGTCCGAGGTCCAGACCTTCCTCAAGGATCACGGCGAGGACGAGGGCATGAAACCCTTCGCGGCGCCGCTCCAGGCCGGGCTCGACGACCTGCAGGGCGCAACGATGTGGTTCATGCAGAACGCGTTCTCGAAGCCCGACAATGCGGGAGCGGGTGCCACCGACTACATGCACCTCCTCGGCCTCGTCGCCATGGGCTACATGTGGGCGCGCATCGCCAAGGCGGCGCTGGCCAAGCAGGCCGAGGCGGCGACCAGCCGCATGGCCGACAAGCTCGTCGTCGGGCGGTTCTACATGGAGCGGATGCTGCCCGAGACGGCCATGCGGCTCGTTCGAATCAAGGCCGGCGCCGAAACCACCATGGCGCTGAGCGCCGAGGCTTTCTAAGAAGGCGCCGTTGCCTCTCCTCTCTGCAGGAGAGGGTGGCCCGGCTGGAAAGGCCGGGTCGCTGGGGGGAGCGCCGTCCCTGGAGATGTCGCGCTCCCCTCGCCCGGCTCACTGACGTTCGCCGCCCTCCCCGCGGAGGGAGGATGGAAACAAGGAAGCGCGCATGCCCGAGGCCTATATCTACGATCACGTCCGCACCCCGCGCGGTCGCGGCAAGCCCGATGGCGCGCTGCATGAGGTGACGGCCCTGCGCCTCGCCGAGATCACGCTGCGTGCCCTCAAGGATCGCAACGGCCTCGACACCAGGCGCGTCGACGACGTGATCCTCGGCTGCGTCGATCCCGTCGGCGAGGCCGGCGGCGACATCGCCCGTGCCGCAGCCCTCGTGGCCGATTACGGCACCCACGTTCCCGGTGTGCAGATCAATCGCTTCTGCGCCTCGGGCCTCGATGCTGTGAACTTCGCCGCGGCCCAGGTGATGGCCGGCCAGCACGACATGACCATCGGCGGCGGCGTCGAATCCATGAGCCGCGTCGGCCTCGGCGCCTCGGGCGGCGCCTGGCCCGTGGACCCCGCCATCGCCATCAAGTCCTGGTTCATGCCCCAGGGCGTGTCGGCCGACCTCATCGCGACGAAGTACGGGTTCTCCCGCGCCGAATGCGATGCCTACGCCGTCGAGTCGCAGAAGCGCTCGGCCGCATCGTGGGCCGAAGGTCGGTTCGGCGATGCCGTCGTGCCGGTGCGCGACATCAACGGGATCACCCTGCTCAGCCATGACGAGCACATGCGGCCCGCGACCGACATGCAGTCGCTCGGACAGCTCAAGGCGTCCTTCGTCCAGATGGGGCAGATGGGCGGCTTCGACGCGGTCGCCATCGATGCCCACCCGGATGTCGAGGCCGTGGATCACGTCCACCATGCCGGCAACTCGTCGGGCATCGTCGACGGAGCGGCCGCCGTGCTCATCGGTTCGCGCGAGGCCGGCGACGCTGCGGGCCTGAGGCCGCGGGCGCGGATCCGTGCCTTCGCCAATATCGGCTCCGACCCGGCCCTGATGCTCACCGGCCCCGTCGACGTCACCCGCAAGGTGCTGGCGCGGTCGGGCCTGAGCCTGTCGGACATCGACCTGTTCGAGGTCAACGAGGCCTTCGCCGCCGTCGTGCTCCGCTTTCAGCAGGCGTTCGACCTCGATCCGGCGCGGGTCAACGTCTGCGGCGGCGCCATCGCCATGGGGCATCCGCTCGGTGCCACCGGGGCGATGATCCTCGGGACCGTCCTCGACGAACTGGAGCGCACCGGGAAGGAGCGCGCCCTCGTCACGCTCTGCATCGGCGCGGGCATGGGCACGGCGACCATCATCGAACGGGTGTGATGCCGGGTCCCGGCCACGGGGCGACAAACCCTTCGAAACACTGGTAGACGGCGGCGCCCGTCGCGTTCTTCGCGATGGCGCGCAAGCCTAGAACAATCGGGAGAAACGCCACGATGACGCGCCTGCTCGCCACCCTGTGCCTGACCACCGCCCTGTGCCTGCCGCTCAGTGCCCGCGCGGACGATGCCTCCGACCGCGTCGGGGTGGCCAAGGATCTGGTCCAGAAGACCCTGATCAAGAACCTCGAGACCGGGTTCACCGGCGCCCTCGAGAAGACCGTCGCGTCGATGCCCGAGGACAAGGCCGAGGCCGTGCGCAAGGAAGTGCGCGCCGAGTTCGACAAGCAGCGCGAGGTGATGATCGAGGGTTTGTCGAAGGCCTACGCCGAGAAGTTCACCCTGGATGAACTCAAGCACCTCAGCGGCATCTACGACGACAAGACCTACCAGAAGTTCCAGGCGGTCAACGCCGACCCGGCATCGAGCGTCACGGCGATTTCGCAGGCCTCGGTGACGAAGCTCCTCAACATGCTCGCCATCGCGCAGGCGGGGGACAGCAAGGCCGGCGCGCCGCCCCTGCCGATGCCGGTACGCTAGGACACGCCGGCACCCGTGTCGGCCTCGCCCATGACCGAGACCCCACGCCACCCGGGCGGACCGGATCGGGTTCGCCCAATCCGGTCGGGCGGCTCAGGCGACCATGTCTCGGGCGAACGCAACGTCTTGGGCGAACGCAAGTTCTTGGGCGAACGCAACGTGAGTCGGGAAACCGGCCACGGCCGGGAGGTGTTCGAGATGCGGCCGCGCGAAGTGGTAGCCCTGAAACAGCGTCGCGCCGAGGCCCCGGAGGGTCGCGAACTCGGCTTCCGTCTCGATACCCTCGGCGATCACGGCCAAGCCGAGGCCCCGGGCGATCCCGATGAGACCGCCGACGATGATCTGTCGACGGTGATCGGTATCGATGCCGCGCAACAGATCCATGTCGATCTTGATGAGGTCAGGCTGGAAGTTGGCCAGCAGGCTCAGGCCGGCGAAGCCCGCGCCGAAATCGTCGAGCGCCGTGAGGAAGCCCTGCTTGCGGTACTCGGCGACGATGCGGGTGACATGGGCCGTATCGCGGAACTTCTCGTTCTCCGTGAACTCGAACATGATCCGATCATGGGCGAACCCGGCCCGGCGTGCGGCCTCCAGGGACGAGCGGATGCAGGCTGCCGGTTCATAGACCGCGTTCGGCATGAAGTTGATGGACAGCTTGGTCCGGTCGTCTGCGGGGAACAGACGGCCCGCCAACTCGATCGCCTTGACCCGTGCCGCCTGGTCGAAGCGGTAGACCGTCTCCGGGGTCACGCGGGCCAGAATGGAACCGGCGGATTCACCGCCGGTGCCGCGAACGAGCGCCTCGTAGCCCCAGACGCGCTCCGTCTCGATGTCGAGAATCGGCTGGAACGCCATGGTGAAGGTGAAATCGAGCTCGGCGCCCTCGCGGCAACCCTGGCAGCCGATCCGTCCTGTCATCGTGATCCCTTGAAGGTTCGCATGGTCCCCTACTCCACCCGACTGCACCCCTAAGTTTTGATTTTGGCTTAAGGCAGCCAGCCCGAGGCCACCCCAAACCCGAGGATCAGCCATGGATCTCACCAATTTCCGTTTCGAGACCGATGCCGACGGTGTTGCGCTGGCGACGTGGGACATGCCTGGCCGCTCGATGAACGTCTTTACGAATGCGGTGATGGACGACCTGCACGCTGTCATCGACGCGGTGGTGGCGGATCCCGCCATCAAGGGCTGCGTCATGACTTCGGGGAAGGACAACTTCTCCGGTGGCGCCGATCTCACCATGCTTCAGGGGCTCGGCCGCGCCTTCGAGGCGCTCAAGGTCGAGCGCGGCGAGGAAGAAGCCATGCGGCACTTCTTCGAGGAGTCGCGAAAGCTCACCCTGCTGTTTCGCAAATTGGAGACCTGCGGCAAGCCCTTCGCGGCGGCGGTCAGCGGCATCTGCCTCGGTGGTGCCTTCGAACTCGCGCTGTCCTGCCATCACCGCGTCCTGTCGGATGATCCGAAGACCCGCGTCGGCTTGCCGGAAATCAAGGTCGGCCTGTTCCCGGGCGCCGGCGGCACCCAGCGCGTGCCCCGCCTGATGCAGACGGGCGATGCCCTGCAGATGCTGTTCAAGGGCGAGCAGATCCGGCCGCTCATGGCTCGGAACATGGGCCTCGTCCACGAGGTCGCGGGCAAGGACGAGATCGTGGCGAAGGCCAAGGCCTGGATCCTCGGCGGCGGCTCGGCGGTGGCTCCGTGGGACGTGCCGAAGTTCAAGGCGCCGTCCGGCAAGGTGTACTCGCCCGCCGGAATGATGACCTGGCCGCCCGCCAATGCCATCTACCGTCGCGAGACCCACGACAATTATCCCGCGGCCAAGGCGATCCTGGGCGCTGTCTACGAGGGATTGCAGCTGCCCATGGACTTGGCCCTGCGGGTCGAGAGCCGATACTTCGCCAAGATCCTGCGGTCCACGGAAGCGGCGGCGATGATCCGCACCCTGTTCCTGTCCATGGGCGAGTTGAACAAGGGGGCTCGTCGGCCGAAGGATGTCGCCCCCACCGCGGTGAAGCGGATCGGCGTCGTCGGCGCCGGCTTCATGGGGGCGGGCGTCGCCTACGTCTCGGCCAATGCCGGCCTCGACGTGGTGCTGGTCGATCAGTCCACGGAGGCGGCCGAGAAGGGCAAGGCCTACGCCCATAAGCTCGTCACCGACCAGATCAACAAGGGCCGGGCCAAGACGGCAGACCGCGATGCGCTCCTCGCGCGCATCACGACGAGTGCGGACTACGCTGCCCTGTCGGAGTGCGACCTCGTCATCGAAGCGGTCTTCGAGGATCCGGCGGTGAAGGCGGAGGTCATCGGCAGGGTCGAAGCTGCGATCCGTCCCGACGCCATCTTCGCCTCCAACACCTCGACGTTGCCGATCACCGGCCTCGCGAAGACGTCCGCGCGGCCGGAGAACTTCGTCGGCATCCACTTCTTCTCGCCGGTGGAAAAGATGATGCTCGTTGAGATCATCAAGGGCGACCAGACCGGCGACACGGCCCTCGCCACGGCGATCGACTTCGTCCGCGCCATCAAGAAGACCCCCATCGTCGTCAACGATGCGCGCGGGTTCTTCGCCAACCGCTGCGTCGGCGCCTACCTCCTCGAAGGCCACACCATGCTCAACGAGGGTATCCCGGCAGCGATGATCGAGAATGCCGGACGGCAGGCCGGGATGCCGGTCGGACCGCTGTCGCTCACGGACGAGGTGGCGGTCGATCTGGCCTTGAAGATCGTCAAGGCGACGGAGGCGCAACTCGGCGCCGGGTCCATCGATCCGGCGCAGAAGGCGCTCCTCACCACCTTGGTCGAGGGCGAGGGCCGCCTCGGGCGTAAGAACAAGCGTGGCTTCTACGATTATCCGGACGGAGCACCGAAGCGTCTGTGGCCCGGCCTCAAGGATCTACAGGCGACCCATGTCGATGCGGAGGCCGTCGACTTCACGGAACTGAAGCAGCGCCTCCTCGTGGTCCAGGCGTTGGAGGCGGCCCGCACCGTCGGCGAAGGCGTCGTCACCGATCCGCGCGAGGCCGATGTCGGCTCGATCCTCGGCTTCGGTTTCGCCCCGTTCACTGGGGGCGCCCTGTCGTACATCGATTTCATGGGCGCCAAGGCATTCGTGGCCCTGGCGCAGGGGCTGGAGGTTAAGCACGGACCACGCTTCGCCGTGCCGCACAATCTCCTCGCCATGGCCGAGCGGGGCGGGACGTTCTACGGCGACGCGGCCGCCCGCAAAGCAGCCTGAAAACGCGGAAGGGCGTGCATCTCCATGCACGCCCTTCCTGAAGGCCTCGTCTCAAACCGTGATGGATGCTCCGCGCCGGAGATGTTCGTCCAGCCTCGGCATGATCTCGACGAAGTTGCAGGGCCGGTGCCGGTAATCGAGTTGGGCGGCCAGGATGCCGTCCCAGGCATCTCGGCATGCGCCGGGCGAGCCCGGCAGCACGAACACGTAGGTAGCGTTCACGACGCCCGCCGTCGCCCGCGACTGGAGGGTCGAGGTGCCGATCTTGTCGTACGAGATCCGATGGAACACCGCCGAGAATCCGTCCATCCGTTTCTCGAACAGCGGCTCGATGGCCTCCGGCGTCACGTCGCGCCCGGTAAAGCCCGTCCCGCCCGTGGTGAGGATCACGTCCACCGCCGGATCCCGTGACCAGGCATCGACCTGCCCACGGATCCGTTCGACCTCATCCGGTACCACGGCACGGGCCGCGAGGGTGTGACCGGCCGCGGTGAGGCGGTCACGCAGGGTGTCGCCGGAGCGATCCTCGTCCAGGGAACGCGTGTCCGATACGGTGAGCACCGCGATGGCGAGGGGCACGAAGCTGCGGGTCTTGTCGGATGCGACCATGACGTTCGTGACCTCCGAGGGCAATCAGTTCCGGGCGGCCCGGAACGTATCGCAGGATTTTGTCTGGCCGCTCTTGTAGCCGGTCATGAACCAGCGCTGGCGCTGCGCCGACGACCCGTGTGTGAACGAGTCCGGCACCGCGTAGCCCTGCGACTGCTTCTGCAGCCTGTCGTCGCCGATGGCGCTGGCGGCGTTCATCGCCTCCTCGATGTCGCCCGGCTCCAGGGAATTGTACTTGTCGTTGGAATTCTTGGCCCATACGCCGGCGAGACAATCGGCCATGAGCTCGACACGCACGGAGAGTTGGTTCGACTCGACCTTGCTCGATGCGGCCTGCTGGCGGCCCTGGACCTTGCCGAGGATGCCGAGCTCGTCCTGCACGTGGTGCCCGACCTCATGAGCGATGACGTAGGCGTAGGCGAAGTCGCCCTTCACGCCGAACTTCTGCTCCATTTCCTTGAAGAAGGACGTGTCGAGATAAACCTTCTTGTCGAGCGGGCAGTAGAACGGCCCCATGGCGGCCTGGGCCGAGCCGCAGCCGCTGCGGGTGCCACCGGTGTACAGCACCATGCCGGTCGGCCGGTACTGCTTGCCGGTCTGATTGGGAAGGATCTCACGCCAGACATCCTCGGTGTTGCCGAGGATCGCGGCGGCGAAGCGCCCGCTCTCGTCCGTTGGCTTGGTCTTGCGCTGCGCCTGCGTCTGAGGGTCGACCTGCTCCTGCCGCGGCCGCCCGCTCCCGGTCATTTGCTCGGCCCCGCCGATGAGGACCGCCGGATTGATGCCCGTGACCCAGCCGATGATGCACAGGATGACGATGGTTCCGATGCCGAGTCCGCCGGCGCCGCCGCCCGGGAAGCCGCCCCCGCCGCCACCTTCGCCGCGACGGTCCTCGACGTTGTCCGAACTACGGAAATCTTCCCAGCGCATGTGCTCTCACCACTCGTTCCGGACCGCGGACGGACGCCACCCCTGCGAAGTAATCTCCGCCTGTCACATACAGTTCCGCTTGGGGTCTCCGTACCGAGGTTAGGCCTTGCCGTCGAGGGCGGCACGAAGGGTGCGAAAATCTCGCCAGGCCAGCCGCTTCTGCAGCGGCTGGCGCAGCAGGTAAGCCGGATGGAGGGTTGCCAGAACGCGGATCTCGCGATCCCCGACCCGGTAGGGGAAGAACCGGCCCCGCGCCTTGAGGATCCCGTCCTTGGTGCCGGTGATCGCCTGGGTGGAGGGACTGCCGAGGCAGACGATGAGGTCGGGCGCCGCGAGTTCGATCTGCCGCTCGATGAACGGCCTGCAGATTGCGACCTCCTGGGGCGTCGGGTTGCGGTTGCCGGGCGGGCGCCACGGCACGATGTTGGTCACGTAGGCGCTCGTCCGGTCGAGGCCGATCGCCGCCATCATCCGATCCAACAGCTTGCCCGAGCGGCCCATGAACGGCTTACCGACCCGGTCCTCGTCGGCGCCCGGCGCTTCGCCGATGAACATGAGCTTCGCTGCCGGATTGCCGTCGGCGAAGACGAGGTTCTTTGCCGTGAACTTGAGCGGACAGCCGTCAAAGCCGCCGAGAAGCGCTTCCAGTTCCCCGAGGGACGTGACGTCCTTTGCCCGCGCCCGCGCATCGCCGGCCGCTTCGCCAGGACGGGCAGCGGCGGATTGGCCGTAGGTCCCGGCTTGGGGAGGAGCCTCGCCGCGTGGCGGCGATTCGCGACTGAGCGCCGTCGCGGCGGGCTCCCGTCGCGCAGAATGCTCAAGGGGGGGGCTGTGCTTTGGCTCCAGCGTCGACACCATGGGACGTGCCGGGGCATCCGCTTCCGAGAAGCGGTCGTGGGGGTGCTCGTCGAGCATGAGATCGACCCCCGCCGCGACATGGAAGTCGAGGGCGGCGATGAGATCACGCTGGCGTTCGTCGCTCGCAGTCATGAGGTGAGATGTGGCGTGTTCGTCGCCTGTGGACAACGGGGGCGCGGCGTCCCGGCGACCCGATCCTCCGCTTTCGCACGGCGCGACTCTTCATCACGACACCGCGCAGGGAGCGCAGGCCGCTTGCGTTCCCATCTTGGAATCGGTTGAGAGTGATCTGAATCAATTCACGGGACCCGCCGGACGGCGGGCGTGACAGGAGGATGACGGAATGGCGCTGCCCGAACGCGAGGGGATGGATTTCGACGTGGTGATCGTCGGCGCCGGGCCGGCGGGCCTCGCCGCCGCCATCCGCCTCAAGCAGTTGTCCTCCGACGTCAGCATCGTGGTGGTCGAGAAGGGGTCCGAGGTCGGCGCGCACATCCTGTCGGGCGCGGTCGTCGATCCGGCGGGCCTCGACGACCTCCTGCCCGCGTGGCGCACCGATCCAGACCGGCCTTTGAAGACCGCGGTCGAGCGCGACGAGTTCATGTTCCTGACGAAGAACAGCGGCGTGACCATGCCGAACCTGTTCTTCCCGAAATTCATGTCCAACCATGGCAACTTCGTCGGCTCGCTGTCGAACGTGACGAAGTATCTCGGCGCCCAGGCCGAGGCGCTCGGCGTCGAGATCTACCCGGGCTTTCCGGCCTCCGAGGTGCTCTACGACGACCGGGGCGTGGTGGTCGGCATCGCCACGGGCGATCTCGGCATCGGCCGCTCGGGCGAGCCACGGGACGACTACACCCGCGGCATGGAGCTGCGCGGCAAGTACACGATCTTCGGAGAGGGCGCCCGCGGCTCCCTGACGAAGACGCTCATCGACCGGTTCAAGCTCAACGCCGACAGCGACCACCAGAAGTACGGTCTCGGCGTCAAGGAGTTGTGGCAGCTGAGCCCAGACAAGTTCCAGGCCGGCCTCGTCCAGCACACCATGGGCTGGCCCCTGCCGAACAAGGCCGGCGGCGGCTCGTGGCTCTACCATTTCGACGACCACCTGCTTTCGGTAGGGTTCGTCACGCACCTGAACTACGAGAACCCGACCCTGTCGCCGTTCGACGAGTTCCAGCGCTTCAAGACGCACCCGATGATCGCCGAGACCTTCGAGGGGGCCAAGCGCATCGGCTACGGCGCGCGGGCCATCATGGAGGGTGGTTGGCAGTCGGTGCCGAAGCTCGTGTTCCCCGGCGGCTGCCTCGTCGGCGATTCCGCCGGCTTCGTGAACGTGCCGCGCATCAAGGGATCGCACAACGCCGTGCTCTCGGGCATGCAGGCGGCGCAGGCCATCGCGCAGGCCCTCGAATCCGGCCGCCAGGGGGACGAACTCACCGCCTACGAGAACGGCTGGCGCGACAGCGCCATCGGCCAGGACCTCAAGCGCGTGCGCAACGTCAAGCCGCTCTGGTCGAAGTACGGCACCCTGGTGGGTGTCGGCCTCGGCGGCGCCGACATGTGGGCCAACACCCTGCTCGGGACGTCCCTGTTCGGCACGCTCAAGCACGGCAAGCCGGATCACGCCTGTACCAAGCCGCTCGCCGAGGTGACGCCCATCGTCTACCCGAAGCCGGACGGCAAGCTGACTTTCGACCGCCTCTCGTCGGTGTACCTCTCCAACACCAACCACGAGGAGGATCAGCCGCCCCACCTCAACGTGAAGAACCTCGACCTGCAGAAGGCATCCGAGCACGATGTCTACGGCGGACCGTCGGCGCGCTATTGCCCGGCCGGCGTCTACGAGTGGGTGGCGGATGCGGCCCAGAGCGACGGCGTGCGCTACCAGATCAACGCGCAGAACTGCGTCCACTGCAAGACCTGCGATATCAAGGACCCGAACCAGAACATCAACTGGGTGACGCCGGAGGGCCCGGGCGGTCCGAACTACCCGAATATGTGATCGCCGCGCGGGAGGGATGGGTGAGGCCTTGGGGTCGCCCTCCCCGCGCTCGGGGCGGCATCCTTATGCCTTGCAGGGATGATGGGAAGAGTTCAGTGTCCCGCCCGATCGAGCGCCGGCCCCGATCGAGCCGGTGCGCAGAAGCCCTGAACGGTGCCCATGAACGGAAACGCCGCGACTCGCCGAGCCCTGTCGGCCCTCGCTTTCTGCCTCGCGGCGACTGTGCCGACGCACGCGGCGCAACCCCGTGAATCGACGCCGCTGCCGGAGTTCGAGCCCGCGGAATCCCTGGAAGGCAACTTCCTCGCGGCTTACATCGCCGGTGCCTCGAAGGACACGGCGGCGGCGGCGAGCTTCTACCGCGAGGCCGTGAAGGCCGACCCGCGCAACGCCGAACTGCTGGAGCGCGCCTTCGTGTCGCTCCTGGCCGACGGGTCCCTACCGGACGCGTTCCGCGCCGCAGAGCGCCTGACGACCCGCGACGGTGCCAACGGTCTCGCTCAGCTCGCGCTCGGCGTCCGGCAGATCAAGGCCGGTCAGTTCGCCCAGGCCCGTCAGAACTTCGCCCGCAGCGGCCGGGGTGCCGCCGCCGATCTCACCGGCACCCTCCTCACGGCCTGGGCCTTCGCCGGGGCCGGTGACGGCAAGCGCGCCCAGGAGACCATCAACAAGCTCAAGGGCGAGCGAACCTACAACACGTTCCGGGATTACCACGCTGGCCTGATCGCGGCGCTGACCGGTGACCAGGCCGAGGCGGAGCGCCGTCTCAAGGCGGCCTACGACGGCGACCGCAACACCCTCCGGGTGGTCGACGCCTATGCGCGGTTCGAGGCGCAGGCGGGGCGCACGGATCTGGCGATCCAGGCCTACACCGAGTTCGACAAGCTGTTGCCACGCCATCCCGTCGTTCGCGATGCGCTCACCAAGCTGAAGGAGGGCAAGCCCCTCACCCGCCTCGTCAATACGGCGCAGGAGGGAGCCGGCGAGGTGCTCTATGGGCTCGGTTCGGCGGGCTCGACGCAGGGCGACGAACTGCCGGCGGTGGTCTATCTGCGCCTCGCCCTCTATCTCGCACCCGAGCACGCCCTGGCTCGCCTGACCCTGGCCGACATCCTCGACCGGATGAAGCAGCCGGAGCGCGCCAACGAGGCCTATGCCCAGATCCCGGCGAACTCGCCGCTGCGCCTCAACGCCGACGTGCAGATCGGGCTCAACCTCGAGCAGATGGGCAAGGGCGACGAGGCGATCCAACACCTCGATGCGGCCATGAAGGCTCATCCCAACGACATCGACGTGATCACGGCGCTCGGCAACGTTCAGCGCTCGCGCAAGAAGTACGAAGAGGCGGCCGAGACCTACAGCCGCGCCATCGCTCTCATCGGCGACCAGCCGGCGGCGAACTACTGGACGACGTTCTACTTCCGCGGCACCGCCTACGAGCGGGCCAAGCAGTGGAGCAAGGCCGAGGCCGACCTGAAGAAGGCTCTGGAACTCGTGCCGGCCTCGCAGCCGGGTGCCCGCGCCCAGGTCCTGAACTACCTCGCCTATTCGTGGGTCGACCAGAACATCAACATCGACGAAGCCTTCACCATGCTGAAGCAGGCCGTGGACGCCAGCCCGCGCGACGGGATGATCATCGACAGCCTTGGCTGGGCCTATTTCCGCCTCGGGCGTTGGGATGAAGCCATGCGTGAGCTGGAGAAGGCCATCGAGCTCAAGCCCGGCGACCCGACGATCAACGACCACCTCGGCGATGCCTATTGGCGCGCCGGCCGCCGTCTCGAGGGCAAGTTCCAGTGGCAGCACGCCAAGGACCTGAACCCCGAGCCGGAGGAACTCGAGAAAATCAACGCCAAGCTCAAGGACGGCCTGCCGGAACTCGACAAGCCGGCCGCCACGGCCGAGAATCCGCCCGAGGGGAAAGCCAATCCCGAACTGCCCAAAGGCGCTCCGGCTCCGAGCGAGCCTCCGGGCGCGGCCGACAAGAAGAGCGGCGGCTGATCGAGTCCGTTACGGCATCGGACTTGACGTGGGCAGGGGCGCAGGGCCAGACCGGCGCCCCGATCCCCTGAACAGCCGTCGAGAGCCCGTGCCAATCCTCGTCACCCGCGCTCCGGCGAAGATCAATCTCACCCTGCACGTTCTCGGGCGCCGCGTCGGGGACGGTTACCACGAGCTCGAAAGCCTCGTTGCGTTCACCGGCGCCGGCGATACCCTGTCGCTTCATCCGGGCGAAGCGCTCGCCCTCGAAGTGTCGGGGCCGACGGCGGGTCCGGCCGGCCCCCTCGACGACAACCTGGTGATCCGGGCCGCCCGTCATCTCTCTAGGCGCCGGCCCGGTCTTCGACTCGGGACGTTCCATCTCGTCAAGCGCCTCCCCGTGGCGGCGGGCATCGGCGGCGGCTCGTCGGATGCGGCCGCTGCCCTGCGGCTGCTCGGCCGCAGCAACGGCCTCGACCCCACGGATCCCGATCTTCTGGACGCCGCGCGCGCGACGGGCGCCGACGTTCCCGTCTGTCTCGATCCCCGGGCCCGGATGATGCGAGGGGCTGGCGAGACCATTGGGGCCGCCCTTGGGATCGCTCCCCTCCCGGCGATCCTCATCAACCCCGGCATCCCCGTCGAGACTGCACCGGTTTTCCGCGCCTTGGGGTTGATGGTGGGTGAGCGGTATCGACCGGGGCCGCATCCGGAGATCGCCGAGGGCGTGGATGCCGAGGCGGTGGTGGCGTCGATCGGCCCGGCCCGCAACGATCTCGAGGCGCCGGCCCTCGGTCTCGCCCCGGTGATCGGTGAGGCGCTCCAGGCCCTGTCGGTCGAGGCCGGTTGCCGACTGGCGCGGATGTCCGGGTCGGGTGCGACGGTGTTCGGCCTCTTTGTCGATCGCTCCGCCGCGGTACGGGCCGCGCGCCGTATCCGTGACCGTCATCCGCAATGGTGGGTGAAGCCGTCCTTGCTACGTTAGGCTGGCAAAGCGGTTCCATCGCCCACGAAATATTGGTCAAAGTCCACCGGACAGTCGGTCTTTTACCGAGACGAAAGGGTCTTGTCGGCACTGTCACTCTGCGGGATTGGCAGAGGGTCAGATGAAGCAAGCCTCATGGGGCGAAGGGGAATTGCGTGAGGCCCTGTGCCTCATGATGATCGGCGTCTGCATCTGGATTGCCGGCACCCAGCTCGGGATGTTCGACTACCTCCTGCATTTCACGACCTTCCATCACCTCCACGACCTTCTCATGCTCGCGATCTGCATGAGTTTCGGCCTGGTGGTCGCCTCGATCCGCAAGTCGTTCAAGCTTCGTCAGGCCATGATGGCCAGGGATTTCGCCCGCGATCGTGCGGAATCCGCGGCTCGGCACGATGCGCTGACAGGCCTCGCCAACCGGCGTTTCTTCAAGGAGACCCTGGACGGTCGTCTATCGAAGCCGGGATCGGCGGCCATCGCCGTCCTCCTGATCGATCTCGACCGCTTCAAGCCCGTGAACGACGTCCATGGCCATGCTGCGGGTGATGCCGTTATCTGCGCCGTCGCCGATCGGATGCGCGCCCTGGTTCCGCAAGGCGGATTGATCGCGCGTCTCGGCGGCGACGAATTCGTCGTCATGATCGACTACGGTGAGGACAGCGAAGCCGTACCCCGGTTCGCCCAGCAGATCATCTCCGCCCTGTCGAAGCCGGTCGTCTGGGAGCAGAGCCGGGTCGAGGTCGGTGCCACCATCGGCATCGCCCTCGCCTCGGAGAGCGGCTCCGATGCCGTCTCGCTCCTGCATGCCGCCGATGTCGCCATGTATCAGGGCAAGCGCGAAGGCCGCGGCAACTTCCGGTTCTTCCACCTCGACATGGGCCACGCCCTGAAGGTTCGGGCCCGCATGGAGGCAGATCTGCGCCTCGGCATCGAGCGCGGTGAGATCGAGCCGTTCTACCAGCCCGTGGTGCAACTCCCCGGCCGCGAGCTGATTGGATTCGAGGTGCTTGCGCGATGGCGCCATCCCGAGCAGGGGCTCCTGGGACCGGCGGAGTTCATCGCGCTGGCCGAAGAGACCGGCATGATCGCCGACCTGAGCTGGGCACTCATGCGCAAGGCCTGCACCGACGCCCGGTCGTGGCCCGGTCACCTGCAACTCGCCGTCAACATCTCGCCGCTTCAACTTCAGGACAAGCAGCTGCCGGAGCGTATCCTCGCGATCCTGACGGAGACCGGCTTCGCCCCGGGCCGTCTCGAGATCGAGATCACGGAGACCGCCCTGGTCAACGATCTGGAATCCGCGCGGGTGGCCCTGAAATCCCTCCAGAACTTCGGCGTGCGTATCGCCCTCGACGATTTCGGCACGGGTTATTCGAGCCTCTACCACCTGCGCGAGTTGCAGTTCGACAAGCTGAAGATCGACCGCAGCTACGTGGCCTCGATTCCCCTCGGCGAGGATCGGGCCAAGCTCGTGGATGCCATCATCGCCCTCGGGTCGAGCCTCGGCCTCTCGACCACGGCCGAGGGCATCGAGACCGCGTCGAGCGTCGGCTGGCTCGCGGATCAGGGCTGCACCTACGGGCAGGGCTACCTGTTCGGCAAACCGATGAACAAGGCGACGACGGACGGCCTGCTGACCCAATGGTCGGACGCTGCCGGCAAAATCGTCATCGCGGAGACCGGCAAGGACCAACTCACGCTGCCGAAAGCGGTCGCCGCCTGAAAGCTCCGCACCGCCTGCGCGCTCAGTGCGCGCGGGCGATGCAGAAATCCACGACCTGCAGCAAAGCCTGCTTCATCGGGCTTTTCGGGAAAAGCCCGAGAGCGTCGCGGGCCATGGCGCCGTAATGCCGGGCTCGCTCGATGGTGTCCTCGAGGGCGCGGTGCCGGCGCAGGATCGCGAGCGCGGTGGCGAGATCGTCGTCTGAGACGTCGCCGTCTTCCAGCGCACGCTTCCAGAACACCCGCTCCGCGTCCGTACCGCGGCGGAAGGCCAGCACGATCGGCAGGGTGATCTTGCCCTCGCGAAAGTCGTCGCCGACATTCTTGCCGAGGCTGGCGCTGGTGCCGCCGTAATCCAGCACGTCGTCCACGAGCTGGAAGGCGATGCCGAGGTTCATGCCGTAGGCGCGGCACGCAGCCTGCTCGGCCCGGGGGCGTTCGGCGATGACCGGCCCGACCTCGCAGGCGGCGGCGAACAGTTCGGCGGTCTTGGCGCGGATGACGGCGAGGTACTCGTCCTCCGTCGTCTCGGTATTCTTGGCGGCGGCGAGCTGCATCACCTCGCCCTCGGCGATCACCGTGGCGGCGGCCGACAGAATGTCGAGGGCTTTCAGCGAGCCGACCTCGACCATCATCCGGAACGCCTGGCCGAGGAGGAAGTCACCGACCAGCACGCTGGCCTCGTTGCCCCACTTGATCCGGGCCGCGACGGTGCCGCGACGCATGTCGCTTTCGTCCACCACATCGTCGTGCAGCAGGGTCGCCGTGTGCATGAACTCGACGCTGGCCGCGAGCTTGACCGCCCCGTCGCCCGCGTAGGCGCACAGGTCCGCCGTCGCGAGGGTCAGAATCGGACGCAGGCGTTTGCCGCCGGACGCGATCAGGTGATTGGCGACTTCCGGGATCATCTGCACGGACGATCCGGTGCGCGACAGGATGGTCGCGTTGACGCGCTCCATCCCCGCGGCGACGAGGGCCACGAGGTCCGTCAGGCTCGCCTCCGGATCGGGACGAGTGTCCTCCAAGGGTATTACGACGCCCAAACCCCGCTGCCTCCCAACCCGACAGGCTCGATGCGGGCGCGCCGCAACCGGCCGACCCGAACACCAAACCCCGTCTTGCGCGACCGACTTCCGTGCGGCACCCCATCGCATGGGCTCGGAGGCGCTGCAACATGCACCATGCCGCAAGGGCCGGAAGGAACGGGGACGAACCGTTCTCCCTCTCCAGGAACCGCGATGACCGAACTCATCCGCAGCAACGACATCGTCCTGATCGGTTTCGCCGAATCCCTTCTCGCGAGCGCCGAGATTCCGGCCTTCGTCGCCGACGGTCACATGAGCGGTCTGGAAGGCTCCATCGGGGCCTTCGCACGCCGGCTGCTCGTGCCGGCGGATCACGCTGCCCAGGCTCGCCGCCTGCTGACGGAGGCGGGTCTGGCCCATGAACTACGCGACGCCTGAGCCGCGCTCCCCCGATGCGTGGCTCGGCGGCCGCCTCCAGTTGTATCAGCCCGACCGCGGCGCTCATCGGGCCGGCACGGATGCGGTGCTGCTGGCAGCGCTCCTCAGACCCGCACCGGGTGCCACGTGTTGCGATGTCGGCGCGGCGACGGGGGCGGTGGGGCTCGCCGTCGCGTTGCGTGCTCCGACCTGCCGCATGCTCCTCGTCGAGCGTGATCCTGCCCTCGCGGACCTCGCTCGCCTGAACGCGACGCTCAACGGTCTCGACGGGCGGGTCGATGTGGTCGCGGCGGACGTTCTGGCCAAAGGTGGCGCGCGCCGCGCCGCCGGCCTCGTCCCGGAATGCTGCGATCTCGTTCTCACCAACCCCCCCTATTTCGAGGCTGGCCGACACCGCATCTCTCCCATCGCCGACAAGGCCGCCGCCCATACTTTCCCGATGGGCTCACTCGACGGATGGCTGCGAACCTGCGTCGAGATCCTTCGTCCCCGGGGGCATCTCGGTCTGATTCACCGGGCCGATGCTCTGCCGGACTGCCTCGACGCCCTGCGGGGACGCTTCGGCGGCATCGGCGTCCGGCCGGTCCAGGCGCGGGCCGGGGAGCCGGCGATCCGGGTCCTGATCACCGCCGTGAAGGGAAGCCGCGCGCCGTTCAGCCTGCTGACGCCCCTCGTGCTGCACGGTGCCGACGGCGCGTTCACGCCGATCCTGGCCGCACTCAACGCCGGTACGGCCTGGATCGGTACGCGGCCGAGCCAGGATTGACGACGGGTCGCCGTTGCTAAGCCGCGTTGGCGAAGCCCGATCGGCGCACCATCTCTGCGGGAACGGCACGGGACTATCCGGCGCCCGGTTCCCCGAAATCCCAGCGAGACACGATGGCGCTCACGATTCCGACCGGTCTGCGGGCCTTCCTTCCGGCGCGCTGGCGCAAGCGCAAGCCACGGGTGGCGGTGGTCCGCCTCAACGGCGCCATCGGGGCCGCCTCGCCGTTCCGGGCGGGGCTCTCCATTGCCGGGCTCGCCGGTCCCCTGGAACAGGCCTTTTCCATGCCGCACGTCGCGGCGGTGGCGCTGGTCATCAATTCGCCAGGCGGGTCGCCGGCGCAGTCACACCTCATCCACCAGCGCATCCGGGCGCTCGCGGCGGAGAAGGGCTTGCCGGTCTACGCCTTCGTCGAGGACGTCGCCGCGTCCGGCGGCTACATGATCGCTTGCGCAGCCGACGAGATCGTCGCCGATCCGACGTCACTCATTGGCTCAATCGGGGTTGTCTCGGCGGGGTTCGGCTTCGATCGCCTCATCGAACGCCTCGGAGTTGAGCGCCGCGTCCACACCCAGGGCGAGGCCAAGGCGATGCTGGATCCGTTCCGGCCAGAAAATCCCGACGATATCGTCAGACTGAAGCAGATCCAGGCCGATGTGCAGGACCTGTTCACCACCCTGGTGCGAGGCCGGCGCCCGAGCCTCGATTTCAATGGCGAGAACCTGTTCACTGGCGCCGTCTGGACCGGACGTCAGGCCCTGCGCCTCGGCCTCGTCGACGGGTTGGGGGATGCGCGCTCGACCCTTCGAGCGCGCTTCGGCGAGGATGTCCAACTCGTCATGGTGGCCGAGAAGCGCGGCTCACTCGTCGCCCGCCTGCTGCGGCGCGCGAACCCCGGAAGCACCGCCGGTCTGGCGGCAGACGGTCTTGCCGCCGAGGCTCTGGCGGTCATTGAGGAGCGCGCCGCATGGGCGCGCTACGGTCTCTGATCGGCCGTTGCAGCGGTTCTAGCGGGCGCAGCCCTCGGAACCGTAACCCGCATAGACCACCCGAACCTTGCGGGTGCAGGTCTCGGCTTGGACCGGCGCCGGCACGGTGACGACGTCGATGGGCGTGACGAGGGCCGGCATCGCGACGACGTTGGTGGAGTCCTGCGTCGCGAAGGCGTTCGAGGCACCCATCACGAGGGGCGTGGCAGCCAGCGAAGCGGCGGCGATGGCGGCGAAGACTGCGAAAGACGAGCGCATGGCGCGTTGATCCAAATGGTCGCCCGTCGGTCTGCGACGGAGAAGACTGGCTGATTGTTGCCTCAACTTGGCAGTGAGCGTGACAGTTCCGGCTACCCGACCGAATTGGGGCGAAATTGCGTGCGCCCGCACACCGGCATCGCTTGACACCCCCGACCCGCCTCTTAAACGCTGGCCGCCCCATCACGGACCGGATTGCCCATGTCGAGCGCCAGCCACCTGTCGAGCGCCGTCGATCTCGCGCCCCAGACCTCGTTCCAGGGCTTGATCCTGACGCTGCAGCGGTTTTGGGCCGCCCAGGGCTGCGTGATCCTGCAGCCCTACGACATGGAGGTGGGCGCGGGCACCTTTCATCCGGCCACGACATTGCGGGCCCTGGGGCCGAAGCCCTGGAAGGCGGCCTACGTCCAGCCGTCGCGCCGGCCGAAGGACGGGCGCTATGGCGAGAACCCGAACCGGCTCCAGCACTATTACCAGTTCCAGGTGATTCTGAAGCCGAATCCCCCGAACCTGCAGGAGCTCTATCTCGCCTCCCTCGACGCCATCGGCGTCGATCTCAAGCTCCATGACATCCGCTTCGTCGAGGACGATTGGGAAAGTCCGACGCTCGGTGCCTGGGGGCTGGGCTGGGAATGTTGGTGCGACGGCATGGAGGTGAGCCAGTTCACCTACTTCCAGCAGGTGGCCGGCGTCGAATGCTCTCCGGTCGCGGGAGAGCTCACCTATGGGCTCGAACGCCTGGCCATGTACGTCCAGGGCGTCGAGAACGTCTACGACCTTAATTTCAACGGCGGCATCGGCGACGACAAGGTCACCTACGGCGACGTCTTCCTGCAATCGGAGCAGGAATATTCGCGCCACAATTTCCAGGCCGCCGACACCGCCATGCTGTTCCGGCAGTTCACCGATGCGGAGAAGGCCTGCCGGACCTACCTCGACGCCGGGGCCCCCGAGGGCGAGGCCGGGCTGCACCGGATGGCGCAGCCGGCCTACGACCAGTGCATCAAGGCGAGCCACGTCTTCAACCTCCTCGACGCCCGGGGCGTGATCTCGGTGACCGAGCGGCAGAGCTACATCCTGCGGGTGCGCGAACTCGCCAAGGCCTGCGGGGCCGCGTATCTGAAGACGGCCGGCGGTGGCGCGGCCTGATCCGAGGGCCGCACCGCGACTTGGCCTCTCGACGTCGATGGCGGCTCCCGCCGCACCAGCGACACTCTCGAAAATTCATCTCGGACGCCGCCTGATCCCATGCCCGACCTCCTCCTCGAACTGCGCTCCGAAGAGATCCCCGCCCGCATGCAGCGGCGTGCGGCCGACGACTTGCGCAAGCTCGTCACCGATGCCCTCGTCGAGCGCGGCTTTCTCTACGATGGCGCCAAGGCTTTCGCGACGCCGCGCCGCCTCGCCCTTCACGTCGCCGGCCTGCCGCCCCGCGGCAAGGAGGTGCGTGAGGAGCGCAAGGGCCCCCGCGTCGGCGCGCCGGACGGAGCGGTCCAGGGCTTCCTCAAGAGTGCGGGCCTCGCCAGCCTCGACCAGGCGACCATCGTCTCCGACCCGAAAAAGGGCGAATTCTACGTCGCCATCATCGAGAAGCCCGGCCGCGAAACCCTCGACGTGCTGGCCGAGATCCTGCCCCAGATCGTCCGCAGCTTTCCGTGGCCCAAATCCATGCGCTGGGGCAAGGCTTCGGCTCAGCCCGGCAGTTTACGCTGGGTGCGCCCGCTGCAGTCCATCGTCGCCACCTTCGGGCCGGAGACCGAGACGCCCGACGTGGTGCCGTTCGACGTCGACGGGATCGTGGCCGGGACGACCACCTACGGTCATCGCTTCCTCGCACCGGACGCCATCGAGGTGCGCCGCTTCGACGATTACGTCGCCGCCCTGGAGCGCGCCAAGGTCGTGCTCGACGCCGATCGGCGCAAAGACATCATCCTGCACGACGCCCGCGATCTCGCCTTCGCGCGCGGCCTCGAACTCGTGGAGGACGAGGGCCTGCTCGAAGAGGTCGCGGGCCTCGTGGAATGGCCCGTGGTGCTGCTCGGCACCTTCGACCCCGCCTTCCTCGACATTCCGGCCGAGGCCATCCGCGCCACCATCAAGGCCAACCAGAAGTGTTTCGTCCTGCGCGAGCCCGGCGCCGAACGCCTCGCCCCGGCCTTCATCCTGACCTCGAACCTCGTCGCCAGCGACGGGGGGCTCGCCATCACGGCCGGCAACGAGCGGGTGGTGCGGGCGCGGCTCTCGGACGCGAAGTTCTTTTGGGAGACCGACAAGGCGATCGAGTTGGAGGATCGGCTGCCGAAGCTCGATTCGATCGTGTTCCACGAGAAGCTCGGCACGCAGGGCGAGCGGGTCAAGCGGATCGCGGCCCTGGCGCGCGAACTCGCGCCCTTGGTCGGCGCCGATCCCGACCTCGCCGAGCGCGCCGCCCGCCTCGCCAAGGCCGACCTCGTCACCGAGATGGTCGGTGAGTTTCCTGAGCTTCAAGGCCTCATGGGCCGGAAATACGCGGCTTTGCAGGGCGAGAACCCGAGCGTCGCGGCGGCGGTCGAGGACCATTATAAGCCGGTCGGCCCGTCCGATCGCGTGCCGACCGATCCGGTCGCCGTCGCAGTGGCTCTCGCCGATAAGCTCGATACGCTCGTCGGCTTTTGGGCCATCGACGAAAAGCCGACCGGCAGCAAAGACCCTTATGCTTTGCGTCGTGCCGCGCTGGGTGTCATTCGGCTTATCAATGAACGCCAGGTCAAACTGCCGCTGCGGAAATACTTCAACACCGCCGACTTCGGATTTTCCCAGAAGAGTGTTTCTGCTCCTGAGAAGCTGGAAGATCAGTATCTTCCTGATCTCCTCGCCTTCTTCGCCGACCGCCTGAAAGTCTACCTCCGTGACCAGGGCGCCCGCCACGATCTCATCGACGCCGTGTTCGCCCTGCCGGGACAAGACGACCTCCTGATGGTGGTTCGCCGCGTCGAGGCCCTCGGCAAGTTCCTGGAGACCGACGACGGAAAAAACCTGCTCGCCGGCTACAAGCGCGCGGCCAACATCCTGCGGATCGAGGAGAAGAAGGACGGACGGTCCTACGAGGCCGTGCCCGATGCGGCGCTCGCCGCACGGGGCGAGCTCGAGGAGCGCGCCCTGTCCGAAGCCCTCGTGGCGGCGCGGTCAGCCGCCTCGGCGGCGGTCGAGCGGGAAGATTTCGCCGGCGCCATGCAGGCATTGTCGACGCTCCGCGCCCCCGTGGATGCGTTCTTCGAGAAGGTGACGGTGAATTCGGACGATCCGGCCTTGCGTGAAAACCGCCTCGCCCTTCTCAACGCCTTGCGGGCGGCGACGCGGGAAGTCGCGGATTTCTCGCGCATCGAAGGTTGAAGCACGCCGAATCTCGGGAGACCTGCACGAGAACGAGAAGTTTGCGTAAGATCAGCGGCGGATCGGGGGAACGGTCCCGCTTGGTTCGTCGTTGGATGCCGACGTTTTCGACACGGAGGTCCCCATGCGCAACACCCTCTTCGCCGCCACCACCCTAGCGCTCCTCGTCGGTGCTCCGGCCCTGGCCCAGGCCGAGACCACGATCATCCGCCGCGATGCGCCGGACGTGGTCGTCGAGCGGCCCGCGAGCGAGCGCAAGACCGTCGAGACCCGCGAGAGCGCCGACGGCTGCGCCACCAAGACCGTGACGAAGGAAAACGACGTCGGCGACCGCAAGACGGTCACGAAGGAAGTCTGCGATTGATCCGTCCGCTCCGGCGCGATGCCGGGGCATGACAAGTCCACAACACCCGTCCTGGCTTTCGTCAGGGCGGGTTTTTACGTTTCGCGTCGGCCTACAGCGCCTTGACGTAGCGCCAGGCCTCCATGCCGTCCTCGTAATAGTCTTCGATCACGGCAAAGCGCGTGTAGCCCCTGCGCTCGTAAAGCCGGATGCCGGCGCCGTTGTCTGCGCGGACTTCGAGGCGCAGGTGCGTGCAGCCATGGGCGCGTGCGTCCGCCTCCGCCGCATCGAGGACGAGACCGCCGAGCCCGAGTCCGGCGCGCGCGGGCGAGACGGCGATGGAGGAGAGCCGCGCGTTGCGGCTGCCCCGTCGGCGCTCCAGGGTCGCGGCGCCCACCAGCATCGCGGGCCCCTCCCCGTCATCGGCCAAGGCCACGAGAACCGTCATGCTGGGCGAGCGGATGGCGTGACGGATCGCCCGACGCTCCGCGCGGTCGCTGGAGAAAGCGGCATGTTCGAGGGCGGCGAGCGCATCGAGATCCTCGATCCGCGCCGGGCGGATCGCGATGGCGGGCGTGGTATCGAGCAACGGCAAGGCCGCGCTCACGCGGCGATCCAGGGATAGACCCAGGTTTCCGAGAGCGTCCGTCCCCCCGCCCGCAGAAAGGCACGCAGATCCGTTTCCTGACCCGGGGTGGAAACCGTGACGTCGATGGCCGCGCGCAGGCCACCCGTATGCGGATTGGCGACGAGGGAGGTCGCCGTCACCTTGGCGTTCGATGCGCTGGCGATCACCTCGACCCGGCTCGGATCGGCGCCGTAATAGGCGAGATCGCCGCCGGCGAAATCGACGAGGAAGCGGCGGCTCAGCGCACCCTTGACCTCGTCCGCCTTGGCGGTGCCGCTGGCAATCGCCGCCGCCCCGAAGGTGTTGACCACGCAGGCCCCGGGATGGAGGGGGTCGCCGCCGACGCTGCGCACGCGGTACGACAAGCGCACCGCCTCGCCGGCCGCGTAGGGCTGGCGTGGGCGCCAGCAGGCGACGATGTTGTCGTTGGTCTCCGTATCTGTGGGCAGTTCCATGAGCATCACCGCCCCCTCCCCCCAGGCCCCGTCGGGCTCGACGAAGTAACCGGGCCGGCGATGGTAGGCCGCTTCCAGATCCTGATAGCTCTCGAAGCGCCGGTCGCGCTGGAGCAGGCCGAAACCCTTCGGGTCTGTGTCGAAGAAGCTCGAAATGCGCCGCTCCTTCGGGTTGTCGAGGGGGCGCCACAGCCACTCGCCGCTGCCGGCTGCGATCTGAAGACCGTCGGAATCGTGGAGTTCGGGCCGATAATCGTCGGAATGGCGCCGGTCGTTCTCGCCGATGAAGAACATCGAGGTCAGCGGCGCCAGCCCGAGGGTGGTGAGGTCCGTGCGGGGATAGAGCGTAGTCTGCACCGCCACCGTGGTTTCGTCCCCCGGATGCACAGTGAACCGGAACGCACCGGTAAGGCCGGGGCCGTCGAAGAGCGCATCGACGACGAGGGCATCGGCGTTCGCTTCCGGCATGCTTACCCAGAACTCCCGAAACACCGGAAACTCCTCCGGTCCGCCCTCGCCTTCGACGTTCACCGCGAGCCCGCGCGCCGACAGGCCGTAGCGTTCATCGCGGCCGAGGAAGCGATAGTAGCTGGCGCCGAGGAAGACGATGAGCTCATCGAGGAGGCTCGGGCTGTTGAGGAAGGAGTGGATGCGTAGGCCGGCGAATCCAAGATCCACCGGCAAGGGCTTGTCGACCTTGGTCCGGCCCATGTCGAACAGGCTCGCCTGATAGGCGATGGGAGTGGCGACGCCGCCCCGCACGAGGTTCACCGTGACGGGCCGATCGTATAGGAAGCCGAGGTGGAACAATTGCAGCCGGAACGGGCTGCCCTCGGCGCCCAGGAACGCCTTGTCGGGTTTGAAGCGGATATCGCGCCAGGCATCGTAGTCGAGCCTGGCGATGGCAGGTGGCAGGTTCGGCGCTTTCGCGGCGTGGGGTACTTTCGACAAGTCGCGGGCCCGCCGCTCCACGTCGGCAAAACCAAAGGTCTGCGGCACGCCCGGTTGCGCCGACGCGGCACCGGAGAGCAGCCCGGTGGCGGCCAGACTCGTGACGCTCAAACCGGTGATGACGGCGCGGCGGTTCGGTTCTGTCATGATCCTGCGCCCTGATACGGCCGTCGAAGGGTGAATGGACCGCTTGATGGCGCGTCAGCCCGGGCTTGGAAAGAGGCCGTGGAGGCCGACGCGGCGTTTGTGCAACATTCGCGGTCCGCGACCCTGTCGCGTCGAAAAGATCCGCGTTTTTTCTTGTCGCCGGAACGCGATGCTCGTATATCGCCCTTGCCCAATTTCGCACGTGCCTGTGGCCGCGTGTCGGTTGGTGGGCATCCGGCCAACTGCCGGACAGCCGCCAGGGGTCTTAAAGGATCGATGGTCGATAGGGTGGATTCCCTACGGCCGGCATCCAGGTGGCGACACCGGACCCCGACAACAACCGGCAGCCGGAGGCGAAACCGGCGAACCCCGCTCTCCACGGGGGACGCAGCTTAAAGCAACGACGAACGGGCTTTTTTGGTCTCGTCGGCCCTCCAAAGGCCGGCACCGAAGAGGCTTGTTTCTCTTTGCCCGGCGTGCGGTGGGGATCTCCCTTCCAATCCAAGGCAGCTTCCGGGAGCGTTTGCGCCCGCGCTCGACAGCGTGTCTCCAAAGCACGCCGCGCGCCGCGTCGCATCGATCCCAGACGCCGGACGACTCACGTCGTCCTGACATTCGACAGCGCGCCCCACGCGAGGGCGCTTGCGAACCTGTGGGTTGGAAACAGCATGACCGATCGCATCCGCGACTTCCTTCGCGCGCGCCGTGACATGGGCCAGGACGAAGGTCCCGTGATGGTTCTCGACCTCGATGTCGTGCGCGACAACTACACCGCTTTCGCCCGCGCGCTTCCCGACACCCGGGTGTTCTACGCCGTGAAGGCGAATCCGGCGCCGGAAGTGCTGCGGCTGCTCGCCGAGATGGGCTCGTGCTTCGATACGGCTTCGGTGGTCGAAGTGGAGATGGCGCTCGCCGCAGGCGCGACCGCCGACCGGATTTCCTTCGGCAACACCATCAAGAAGGAACGCTGCATCGGCCGCGCCCTCAAGCTCGGCGTGCGCCTGTTCGCCGTCGATTGTCAGGTCGAGGTCGAGAAGATCGCCCGGGCCGCCGAGGCCGCCGGTGTCGAGGCCGCGGACGTGCAGGTGTTCTGCCGGATCCTCTGCGACGGTGCAGGCGCGGAATGGCCCTTATCGCGAAAGTTCGGATGCGTGCCCGAGATGGCCGTGGACGTGCTGGAGCATGCCTGCCGCCAGGGCCTGCACGCCTACGGTGTGTCGTTCCACGTCGGCTCGCAGCAGGGCAACACCGAAGCCTGGGACGGAGCGCTGGCCTCCGCTTCCACGATCTTCCGCGAGTGCGCCGACCGGGGCATCACCCTGTCGATGGTCAACCTCGGCGGCGGCTTCCCCACCAAGTACCTCAAGGCGGTGCCGGGCGTGGAATCCTACGGCGACGCGATCTTCCGCGCGCTCACCAAGCACTTCGGCAACCACCTGCCCGAAACCATCATCGAGCCGGGCCGCGGCATGGTCGGCAATGCCGGGATGATCGAGGCCGAAGTCGTGCTGGTCTCGAAGAAGTCGCAAGCCGAGGACGAGATTCGCTGGGTCTACCTCGACATCGGCAAGTTCGGTGGGCTGGCCGAGACCATGGACGAGTCGATCCGCTACGCGATCCGCACGGATCACGATGGGGATCGCACGAGCCCGTGCGTGCTGGCCGGACCGACCTGCGATTCGGCCGACGTGCTCTACGAGAAGGTGCCGTATCCCCTGCCCGTCTCGCTTTCCATCGGCGACAAGGTGCTGATCGAGGGCGCTGGCGCCTACACGACCACGTACGCGGCTGTGGCGTTCAACGGCTTCCCGCCCCTTCAGCAATTCGTCATCTGATTCGGACTACCAGCATCGCGGACGGTCGACCTTCGATCGTCCGCGTTCTCATCCCGGACCGAGGGCCCGTGCCCGACGCGAGGATCGTTCGTCCCCCGCCCAGATTTCGGGAAAGGGTGTGGCCTTGTTTCAGATCCGCCATGAACGTTCGGGCGATGTTCTCGCCCGTGAGCATCTCCTCGACCTGTGCTTCGGCGCTGCCCGACGCCTGAAGACCTCCGAGCGGCTGCGCGAAGGCCGGCTTCCGGCCGAGGGACTCGCGTTCACGGCCGAGTATAACGGTCATGTCTGCGGCACCGTCCGTCTCTGGCACGTCGAGGCCGGATTTCGCCGGCCGGCCCTCCTGCTCGGGCCCCTGGCGGTCGATCCCGAAATTCAGGGCCATGGACTCGGTGCGACGTTGATGAGCCATGCGCTCACACGGGCGACGATTCTCGGCCACGGCGCCGTGCTGCTGGTCGGCGACGCGCCGTACTATGCGCGCTTCGGCTTCACGCCGGAACTCGTGGCGGGCTTATCGATGCCGGGTCCGTTCGAGCGCGAACGCTTCCTCGGGCTCAATCTCCGCCCGGGCGGCCTCGATGGTACCCAGGGCATCGTGCGCGCGACCGGCGCATGGGGCGATGCGGACGCTCCGTTCCCGGCCTTCGGCGACGCCGGTGCGGCGTCGCGACGACGGGTAGCCTGACGTCGGGGTGGTTTGTCCTAACGATTGGGATTGGTCTGTCCGGCGAGATCGCAGCGGCGGCGGAAGGCGGCATCCCGTTGGCGGCTGAGGGCGCGCAGGAGAGCGGCGGTCAGGGTGATGATGCCGGGATCGCGGTCGATGGGCTCTTCCGCCTGGGCGGGCAGGTTTGCGGTGAGGATTGCGAGCATGGGTGGGGTCCTTGGGTTCGATAGGGCGGCGCGTCCTCCGGCTTTGTTGCAGTGCAATATCGGCTTACGTCCCGAGGCTCGCAATCCCGCCGAGTGGGATGCAAGGCTGCGGTGAGAGCATGGACGGGTTCATGCTCCCTTAGGAACCGAGCTGGACGTGGTTGACCCGCCGGACGCCAGCCGCCACTGAGCCCGTCGCGTGCGCGTCATCTGTGCCGGCTAGGTGCGTCGGCCACCCGCGCGCATCGCGACGCCCGAGCAAGTTGTTAGGAGTGCCTGCCCATGACCGAAGCCGCCACCGCCTGGCCCGTCCACGGCCGCATCACCGGACCCATCGTGATGATCGGCTTCGGCTCCATCGGACGCGGCACCCTGCCGCTGATCGAGCGCCACTTCGCGTACGACAAGAGCCGATTCACCGTCGTCGAGCCGTCCGATGCCCACAAGGCGCTCGCCGACCAGCATGGCCTGCGCTTCGAGCAGGTGGCGCTGACCAAGGAGAATTATCGCGCGATCCTGACGCCGCTCCTCACGGAGGGCGAAGGACAGGGCTTCTGCGTGAACGTCTCGGTGGACACCTCGTCCCGCGCCATCATGGAACTGTGCCGCGAGCTCGGCGCCTTCTATATCGACACCGTCGCCGAGCCCTGGCCCGGATTCTACTTCGACAAGTCGAAGAGTCAGGGTGACCGCACAAATTACGCCCTGCGCCAGGACATCCTCGATGCCCGCACCGCCAGCCCCGGCGGCACCACCGCCGTGTCGTGCTGCGGCGCCAATCCCGGCATGGTGTCGTGGTTCGTCAAGCAGGCGCTTCTGAACATCGCCAACGACATCGGCCTCAAGACCGCGGAGCCGACGGATCGGACCGGCTGGGCGAAGTTCATGCAGGAAGTCGGCGTCAAGGGAATCCACATCGCCGAGCGGGATACCCAGCGCGCTAAGAACCCGAAGCCCCGGGGTGTCTTCGTCAACACCTGGTCGGTCGAAGGCTTCGTCTCCGAGGGCAACCAGCCGGCCGAACTCGGCTGGGGCACCCACGAGACGTGGCGTCCGGACAACGCTCGCGATCAGGAGAAGGGGTCGCGCTGCGCCATCTACCTGCTCCAGCCCGGCGCCGACACCCGCGTGCGCTCGTGGACGCCGACGGCCCAGGCGCAGTTCGGCTTCCTCGTGACCCACAACGAGGCGGTGTCGATCTCGGATTACTATACGGTGCTGGAGGGTGAGCGCGCCGCCTATCGGCCGACCTGCCACTACGCCTACCATCCGGCCGACGACGCCGTGCTGTCCCTGCACGAGATGTTCGGCAAGGCCGCCGTCGTCCAGGAGAAGCACCACATCCTCGACGAGACCGAGATCGTCGACGGCATCGATGAACTCGGCGTGCTGCTCTACGGGCACGAGAAGAACGCCTACTGGTTCGGCTCGCAGCTCTCCATCGAGGAGACCCGCCGCATCGCCCCCTACCAGAACGCCACGGGCCTTCAGGTGACCTCGGCCGTCCTCGCCGGCATGGTCTGGGCCCTCGAGAACCCTGAGTCCGGCATCGTCGAGGCCGACGAGATGGACTTCCGCCGCTGCCTCGAAGTGCAGATGCCGTATCTCGGCCCAGTGGTCGGCGTCTACACGGACTGGACCCCGCTGACCGGCCGCCCGGGCCTGTTCCCGGAGAACATCGACGAGACCGACCCGTGGCAGTTCCGGAACGTGCTGGTCCAGGGCTGACGAACGCTGATCGACGCCGCCCGTGATTGCGGGCGGCGTTCGCGGTGCTTAACGGTCTGTCCGGGATCGAGGTCCGGAGCCGTGAGGGCGACCGATCGACCTCGCAACGTTTCGATCCGACGAAGTCGTCGCTTTGTCCGAACGCGACGGATCCCCGGCAGTCGGAGATGTCGATGACCGCGTGGTCTTCCGACTTCGGCCGGGCGCGCGGTTGAGGCGACGAGCGTCACGATGCGCGACGGGGAGCGTTCCCTTTCCCACTGAAGATTGCGTAGCGCTCTTGAGCGTTTTCGGTTTAATCTGGTTCGTGTCCTGCGGCGGCGAAGAAGTTGGCGCACTCGTTGGGTGTGACGGTGTCGACGAGGCGTCCGATGGCCGACCACAGTCCCTCGACGGTGCGTTCGGCCGCCTTGCGGAGCAGTGCTTTGAGCTTCGAGAGCGCCATCTGAGGGGTCCCCAACCGACTCGTCGGTCGGGGTAGCCCCCGATCGGGTTGAAGTCGGGCGAGTAGGGCGGCAGGAACAACAGCCGCGCGCCTGCCGCCTCGATCGCCGCCCGCACTTCCGGGCCCTTGTGGCTGCCGAGGTTGTCCATGACGACGATGTCGCCGGGGGTCAGCTCAGGCACCAAGACCTGATCGACGTAAGCCTGGAAGGTGTCGCGGTTGATCGGCCCGTCGAGCACGAACGGTGCAGCGATCCCGGACAGGCGCAGGCCCGCCACCAGGGTCGTGGTCTTCCAATGGCCGTGCGGCACGGGTGAGCGCAGCCGTTCGCCACGGGGCGACCGTCCGCGGGTGCGAGCCATGTTGGTGGAGGTCCAGGTCTCGTCGAGGAACACGAGGCGCGCCGGGTCGAGATCGAGTTGGCCCTCGAACCACGCCTCACGCGCGGCCTTCACGTCCGGGCGTTCTTGCTCGGCGGCGTGAGCTGTCTTTTTTTGTAGGTGAGATCGCGTGCGTCGAGGAAGCTCCACAGGGTGCCAAGCCCGACAGTCAGATCGTGCTCGTCCCGAAGCCGGGCACGCATCTCCTCCAGGGTGATGTCGACCTTCGTGTCGATCAGGCCGCGCAGGAATGCCTCGTGCGGATCGAGCTTCGAGCGGCGCGCCCGCCCTTGCGGACGAGCGGCCACCGTCCCGGTCGTCGTGAGCGCGGCCATCCAGCGGATCGAGGTCGCGATGCCGACTCCAAACCGCGCCGCCGCCTGCCAGCGCGAGGTCGTTGCCGCGGCTGCCACCACCCGCTCGCGCAGATCCTGGCTGTAGGCTCGTCCCATCTGTCGCTCCTCCTCCAGAGCGATCAGTGAATCAGCCCAACAGCTTCGCGTGAACCCCACCCGCCCGATTCAGCGCAGCCCGAAAACGCTCTAAGAGCAGCAAATCGAGATCCGGGATATTTTGTGGTTCCCGGGGCTGTGACAGAATAGATTTCTCGTGCTATGTCGGTGCGCAACCATGGTTGTTGTAAAGATTCATCGCAATCAAGCAGCGCACTGAACGGATCATCATATTCCAATTCGCATAGTGCGACGCAGAACTGTCCACGACCGGTAGCGTGGGCTGCGTTTATCATTGGTTTCCAATCGACCATTTCATTTTCCATAGACATATTTCAATAGTATCCGCGTCGGAGGACGTTCTTCGCAGCCCCGCTCGGGAGCGGTTTTTCCTGAGTCCGACCCGGCTGCTCTGAATCGAGACCTTTTTGTCCTATTTGAAAACTGAGTTTCGAGTTCGCCAGATCCTTACATCTTTCCGAACTATGTTCAATATTACCAATAGATAACTTGGCTGCTGAAATGATTTCTCCAAGGGGCGCTGTTTCCGACGGCGTATAGTCTGCTCCAAGATTGTTCAGCGATTTCCGAAGATCGGCGTGAATGCCGCCCAGGCCACTTCCGTGTTGCGCCTTGCTTAAACAGATCGCCATACCCTCGTTCAGCGTCGGAGCATTCGGGATGCGATCGGCGGTCGAACTCATCCCGGCGCCTTTCGGTCGCGCGCCCAGGCGGTAGACCATATCCGGAACGATGTGATGCGAGGCGCCGTCACAGACGTTGAGAAGCTTCTTGTATTCATCGACCAGGCATTTCCGATCTCTCCTGTTGATGCGAACGGTCCCAGGAGGCGGCGGTATCGACCTGGGACGCGGCTTCTCCTCGACGATGGTGTCCCGCCGCCGACGCGCGGCACGCTCCTTGTCGAACAGTCCTGCACCTCGCCTTGCGGCACCCCTTGCTTCACGAGATCGCTCGCCTTCCGAAAAAGCTGGCGCTCGAAATCGTCTTGGGGAAGCTCAGCCCTCCATGCCGGCGCCAGAGACGTCGGCGACAGGGCCAGCTTGGCTGGCGGTCACCCACGGACCGTACCGCAAGCCCGCGATGATGCGACCCCAATTGCCAAGGCGTTCGAGGGTCGGTCTGGCCGGCGCTGCCGGCGGGGGCTTTGCCCAACCGCCTGCCGATCCGCCCGGAGGTGCTGCACTGCCCCCACTCATGATCTCAAGACACCCACGTCAGGAATGGCGAAAACCACAGCCCAGCCAGCCTGCGATCGTCAGGCCCCACGGCGGAGCGAGCCGGGCAGCGGATCATCGTCGTCAGGGGCCGGTCGGGCCCGCTGGTCCTTGACGAAGACCGCCTCGCCCACCGTGTTGCGCCGGTTC